>NZ_JAFAVV010000072.1 GCF_019242285.1 Bradyrhizobium sp. | reverse complement strand
CAAATGCGTGCGGCTGATGATCGGACCGGCCTTCCTGTTCCTGATCTCGGCGGAGGCGATCGCCTCCGACGTCGGGCTTGGCTACCGGATCTTCCTGGTGCGGCGCTATCTGTCGATGGATGTGATCCTGCCCTATGTCGTCTGGATCACGTTGCTGGCCTTTCTGTTCGATCTCGCGCTGTCGTGGACTGGTCGCCGCGCGTTTCCCTGGGCGTTCGCCGAGGAGGGGCGCCGGTGAGCGGGCTGTCGTTCCGCAACGTCTGGGTCGAATACGGCAATCAGATCGTGCTGGAGCGGATCAATCTGGAAATCGCGTCGGGCACGTTCCTCTCCGTGGTCGGTCCGTCCGGCGCCGGCAAGAGCACCTTCCTGCGCCTGATCCTGGGCCAGGAGCGGCCGACGCAAGGCACCGTCCTGCTCGACGGCGAATGGTTTCCAGCCGAGCCCGGACCGGACCGCGGCATCGTGTTCCAGCGCTATTCGGTGTTTCCGCATCTCACCGTGCTCGGCAATGTCCTGTTGGGCTATGAATTCGCCGGGAGCAGGTTCGGCGCGCGGCTATTCGGCGCAGCGCGCCGCGAGGCGGTCGGGAAGAGCCGTGCGCTGATCGAGGCGGTCGGGCTTGCCGAGCATTGCGACAAATATCCGAGCGCGCTGTCGGGCGGCATGCAGCAGCGGCTGGCGATCGCGCAGGCGCTTGCCAAGCAGCCCCGCGTGCTGCTGCTGGACGAGCCGTTCGGCGCGCTCGATCCGGGCACGCGGGCGCAGATGCATGCGCTGATCAAGCCGCTGTGGCGCGAATTGAAGATGACCATCGTGATGGTCACCCATGACATCAAGGAGGCGTTCGGGCTGGCGACGCGGCTGATCGCGCTCGACCGTCCGCGCCGCGATCCGCAGGCGCCGGAACGCTATGGTGCGAGGATCACCTATGACCTCGACCTCTCCCGCGACAGCTCCGTGCCGGTGCTGGGCTTCATCCGGGCGCAGGCCGAAGCCTGAGACATGACAAACCAACCAAGGAGCGCTGCCATGCCCCACGAACCCCGCACGCGCCGCTCGCATCATGCAGGCGTTTTCCCGCAGCCACGGCGCACGCGCCGCCACCATCCCGACTTCGACAAGATGGCGACGCAGGGCTGGCAGTCGCTCGAGGCGGAGGGCCGGCTGCCGAGCGCCGGCTGGCGCAAGGAGCGGCAATGGGCGCTCGACATGGGCCTGCCCGGCGCCGACAGCCTGACCGATCGCGACATCCCGACCTTTGCCCGCGGCGAGCTGCCGCATTTTGCCGGCATCAACACCTTCATGAAGGCGCCCTATGTCGAGAACGTGCGCGACGTCGCCAAATACGACGCGGCGGTGATCGGCATTCCCTTCGATTCCGGCACCACCTACCGGCCCGGCACCCGGTTCGGGCCGCAGGGCATCCGCCGGATTTCTGCGCTCTACACGCCCTATAATTACGAGCTCGGCGTCGACCTGCGCGAGCAGATGACGCTGTGCGACGCCGGCGACGTCTTCACGATTCCGGCCAACCTCGAAAAGAGTTTTGACCAGATCTCGCGCGGCGTCGCGCATGTGTTCTCCTCGGGCGCATTGCCGGTCATGCTCGGCGGCGATCACTCGATCGGCTTTCCCTGTGTGCGCGGCATCGCGCAATGCACCGACCGGAAGATCGGCATCATCCATTTCGACCGGCACATCGACATCCAGGAAAAGGATCTCGACGAGCGCATGCACACCACGCCGTGGTACTGGGCGACCAATCTGCCGAACGTGTCGCCGACCAATCTCGTGCAGCTCGGCATCGGTGGCTGGCAGGTGCCGCGCGAGGGCGTCGAGGTCGCGCGCAAGCGCAACACCAACGTGCTCACGATCGCCGACATCGAGCGGATCGGGCTGGAGAAGGCCGCGGAGATCGCGCTCGAACTGGCCTGGAAGGACGCCGACGCGGTCTACATCTCCTTCGATGTCGACTCGATCGATTGCGGCTTCGTGCCCGGCACCGGCTGGCCGGAGCCGGGAGGATTCCTGCCGCGCGAGGCGCTGAAGATTCTCGGGCTCGTCGCCGCCGAAGGACTCTGCGGCCTCGAAGTCGTCGAGGTATCGCCGCCCTACGACACGTCCGACATCACCGCGCTGATCGGCGTGCGCGTGGTCGTCGAGGCGCTGGGCTCGATGGTCGCGCATGGCAAGCTCGGCAGCCACAAGAAGATCATCAACAAGCCGGTCGCCTATTGAGGGTTGTCATTAGAGGTTGTCATGGATCGCCACGATCATCACCACCACGGCCACGATCATCATCATGCCCATGATCATGACCACCACCATCCGCACGGTCACGCCGTCCCCGGGCCGGGGCATAACCTGTCGCACCCCGCGCGGGCGGCGGCGCAATGGCAGACGCCGCATCGGCCAGAGCCGGCCGGCGGCGCCGTGGCCGTCGAGCCCGATCTCGACAAGGTCGAAAAGGCGTTCGCCGAGGGCTTTCTTGCCGCGGCCGATCCCACGAGCTTCCTGCGGCTGGCGCGGGTGCCGTTCGAGATGGCGGTGAATGGAGCGACCTTGCGGCTGTTGCGGGTCGAGATCGATGCGCTCACCGACGTTGGCAGCCTGACGCCGCATCTCGGCGGCGGCAGCTTCCGCTACGATCCGCTGCCGGCCAATTTCGTCGCGCAGCGCCGCAAGCTTCGCTTCGTCTATTTCGACGGTGCCGGTCTGCGCGCCCTGAGCTACGCCGAGCTCCGCGACGCCGGGCACCGCGGCTGATCGCGCGAGATCAGCCCCGTGCCGCCAGTCGCGTCTCTTCCTGCACCACCGGCCTGACCGCCTCGACCAGCTGCGTCGCGGCAGCATCGACCGTGAGCCCCGCAGTATCGACCACGGCGGCGGCGCGGGCATAGAGTGGCTCGCGGCTTAGGAGGATGTTGCGCAATTCCGCCATTGCGGAACGATCGTCCGCCATCGGCCTGAGGTCGCCCTGCTTGCGCACGCGAGCCATGTGCTCTTCCGGCTCGGCCTTCAGCCAGACGGTGTGGAACGACGACAGGATCTGGTCGAAGGTCAGAGGCTCGGAGACGATGCCGCCGCCGGTTGCCAGCACCATCAATTCCTTTCGCGCCAGCAATTGCTTCAATGCATTCTGCTCCATGCGGCGGAAACCTTCCTGGCCATACAGCGCGATGATCTCGGCGACGGACAGGCCGTTCTGCCGCTCGATCTCCTTGTTCAGCTCGACGAAATTCCAACCGATTCGCGCCGCCAGGATTTTTCCCAATGTCGACTTGCCGGCGCCGCGCAGGCCGATCAGCGCGATGCCGGCGAAGGAGGGCCGGTGCTGGGCCGTGGCGCCATGACCGGCGAGCGCATCCTTGGCCTGCGCGATCTGCGCCGGTGTCGCCTTGCGCAGGAGATCGCGGATCACCTGCCAGTCCGGCGCCGGATCGCCGGCCGGGATCAGGTCCTCCAGATGCGCGCCCATCGCGGTCGAGACGCGTCGCAGCAGCACGATCGAGACATTGCCCTTGCCGCTTTCGAGCTGGGCGATATAGCGCTCGGAAATACCGGAGACCCTGGCGAGCACCTTGCGCGACATCCCGCGCAGCGCGCGCATGGTGCGGACACGTTGGCCGAGCTGTTCGAGAAAGCCGATCTCGGGATCGCTGGTTTCAGTCATATTCCGGCAACATAATGCCGAACGGGATTGACAGCAAGCCAATGCGGTGGCTTGTTATGCATTATAATTCTCAGGCGGGGAAGAAACGTCATGGATGCCTACAACGCGGTGACATGGCTGCTCGACCGTAATGTCGACGAGGGCCGCGGCGACAAGCTGGTCTACACCGACACGGTGTCGGAAATCACCTATCGCGGCCTGCAGCAGCAGACCTGCCGCGTCGCCAATCTGCTGCGACGGCTCGGCGTTCGCCGGGAGGAGCGCGTCGCGATGATCATGCTCGACACGGTGGATTTTCCGGCCGTGTTCCTCGGCGCGATCCGCACCGGCATCGTGCCGGTGCCGCTGAACACGCTGCTCACCACCGAGCAATATGCCTATGTGCTGGCCGATTGTCGCGCGCGGGTGTTGTTCGTCTCGGAAGCGCTCTATCCAGTCGTGAAGGACATTGTCGGCCGGATGCCCGATCTCGACTGCGTCGTCGTCTCCGGCAACAACGCGTTCGGACACAAACTATTGTCGGAAGAGCTCGCGCGTGAGAGCGATGCGTTCTCGACCGTCGCGACCCATGCCGACGAGCCGGCGTTCTGGCTCTATTCGTCGGGCTCGACCGGCATGCCCAAGGGCGTGCGTCATCTGCACGGCAATCTCGCTGCGACCGCCGACACCTATGCAAGACAGGTGCTGGGCATCCGCGAGGACGACGTCTGCCTGTCCGCAGCAAAGCTGTTCTTCGCCTATGGTCTCGGCAATGCCTTGACCTTCCCGATGTCGGTCGGCGCCACCACCGTGCTCAATCCGGAGCGGCCGACGCCGGCCGCCATGTTCGCGCTCCTGAACAGGTACAACCCGACCATCTTCTACGGCGTGCCGACGCTGTTTGCGGCGATGCTCAATGACGAGGCGTCGAAACAGATGCGCTGCGGCAGCCGCCTGCGCATCTGCACCTCGGCCGGCGAGGCGCTGCCGGAAGCCGTCGGCAATGCCTGGAAGGCGCGTTTCAGCGTCGACATCCTCGACGGCGTCGGCTCGACCGAGCTGTTGCACATCTTCCTGTCGAACGCGCCTGACGACATCAAATACGGCTGCGCTGGCCGCGCGGTGCCGGGCTATCAGGTGCGCCTCGTCAACGAAAGCGGCGCCGACGTGCCCGATGGCGAGGTCGGCGAGATGCTGGTGCACGCGCCGTCGGCGGGCGAGGGCTACTGGAACCAGCGCTCCAAGAGCCGCTCGACCTTCGAGGGCTATTGGACGAGGACCGGCGACAAGTACGTCCGCGAGGCCGACGGCCGCTATACCTTCTGCGGCCGTTCCGACGACATGTTCAAGGTGTCGGGCATCTGGGTGTCGCCGTTCGAGGTCGAGAGCGCGCTGATCACCCATCCCGCCGTGCTCGAAGCCGCCGTGGTGCCGGAAGCCGATCCGGAAGGATTGTTGAAACCGAAGGCGTTCGTGGTGCTGCGCGCCGGCGCTGCGACGTCAGGGCTCGACGACGCGCTCAAGGACCATGTGAAGCAGAAGATCGGGGTCTGGAAATATCCGCGCTGGATCGAGGCGGTGGAAAGCCTGCCCAAAACCGCGACCGGCAAGATCCAGCGCTTCAAGCTGCGCGATGGAGCAGCGTAACCCGCCGTCATTCCGGCGCGATGCGAATTGATGATGTTGCTGGTGGATAGGATCGGAGGCGTTGCGGCACGCACAGCTCGTTCCCTCCCCCCTTGCGGGGGAGGGTTAGGGAGGGGGGTGAGCCCCGAGCACTGTGCGTGTGGCTACCCCCCTCTCCAGCTCTCCCCCGCAAGGGGGGAGAGGGCGCATTACGTCGTGCGGCACTCACGGTGCCTCGCATGACCTTCGCACCATCCGGTTTCCTCAGCATCAGCGGTGCCGAGCTCGAATACCGCATGATCGGTCCGCAGCCCGCCGCGGCGCCGACTATCGTCATGCTGCACGAAGGGCTCGGCTGCACTGCGCTGTGGGGGGACTTTCCGGAAAGGCTGCAGGCCGCGACCGGCGCCGGGGTTTTCGTCTATTCGCGTGCCGGCTATGGCGCGTCATCGCCGGTGACGCTGCCGCGCCCGCTCGACTACATGCACCGTGAGGCGCTGGACGTGCTGCCAAGAGTCCTCGAGCGAATCGGTTTCCGCCGCGGGCTCCTGCTCGGCCATTCCGACGGCGCCTCGATCGCGGCGATTTATGCCGGCGGTGTGCAGGATCACCGCATCGGTGCGGTGGCGCTGATTGCGCCGCATTTCGTCACCGAGGAGGTGGGGCTAGCCGCCATCGCCGAAACGAGGCGGGCCTACCAGACGACCAACCTGCGCGAAAAGCTCGCGCGCTGGCACCGCGATGTCGACAACACCTTCCATGGTTGGGCCGGCGCCTGGCTCGATCCTGACTTCCGGCAATGGGACATCTCAGACCACCTCGCCTACATCCGCGTGCCGGTCCTGATCGTGCAGGGCGCCGACGACCAGTACGGGACGATGCGCCAGATCGAGATCGGCCGGGAGGAGTGCTACTGCCCGGTCGAGGTGACGATCCTGCCGGGTGCGGGGCATTCTCCGCACCGTGAAGCGCCGGTGGCGACGCTGAAGGCGATCGCGGAATTTGCAAGCGCCGTTGGCTGCCTCACATGAAACAAAATGCACATTTTCGTGTTTCGGGGTAGACTGGCATCAAAACATGCACTATTGTGCATGTCACGACGATCCACAAACACGTTCAGAGGTGGCCGATGGCCGGTGAAACGCGTGCCCTCGCCAATGGCGCGAAGAACATCGATTTCCAGACCGATCCGGCGCGCTACCGGCACTGGAAGCTCGACGTCGCCGGCGAGGTCGCGACGCTGACCCTGGACGTCGACGAGAATGCCGGCCTGTTCGAGGGCTATGAGCTGAAGCTCAACTCCTACGACCTCGGCGTCGACATCGAGCTGGCGGACGCCGTGCAGCGGCTGCGCTTCGAGCATCCCGGGGTGAAGGCCGTGGTGATCCGGTCGGGCAAGAACCGGGTGTTCTGCGCCGGCGCCAACATCCGCATGCTGGCCGGCGCCAGCCACGCCCACAAGGTCAATTTCTGCAAGTTCACCAACGAGACCCGCAACGGACTGGAGGACTCCAGTGACAATTCCGGGCAGCGCTTCATCTGCGTCGTCAACGGCACGGCCGCGGGCGGCGGCTACGAGCTCGCGCTCGCGGCCGACCACATCATCCTGGCCGACGACGGCGCGGCCGCGGTCGCGCTGCCCGAAGTGCCGCTGCTCGCGGTGCTGCCGGGCACCGGCGGGCTGACGCGGGTGGTCGACAAGCGCAAGGTCCGGCGCGACCGCGCCGACGTGTTCTGCACCATCGAGGAAGGCATCAAGGGCAAGCGTGCCGTGGCATGGCGGCTGGTCGACGAGATTGCGCCGAACTCCGGGCTCGAGGCGAAGGTCGCCGAGCGCGCCAAGGAATTCGCCGCGGGCTCCAAGCGCAATGGTGAGGGCAAGGGCGTCGCGCTGACGCCGCTTGCGCGGAGCTTCGACGACGCCGGCATCCGCTACGGTCTTGTCAATGTCGATATCGACCGCGCCGCGCGCAGCGCCATCCTCTCGATCAAGGCGCCGGAGGGCGCGCCGCCGGCCGGCATCGACGGCATGCTCGCGCAAGGCGCCGGGTTCTGGCCGCTCCAGGTGGCGCGCGAGCTCGACGATGCCATCCTGCATCTCCGGCTCAACGAGCCCGAGCTTGCCCTTCTCGTGTTCAAGTCGCATGGCGAGCCGGCCAACGTCGTGGCCTATGACGAATTGCTCGAGGCCCACAAGGCGCACTGGCTGGTCAACGAGATCAGGCATTACTGGAAGCGCGTCCTGAAGCGCATCGACGTCACCTCGCGCACGCTGGTGACCCTGGTCGAGCCCGGCTCCTGCTTCGCCGGCACATTGGCTGAGCTCGTGTTCGCCGCCGACCGCTCTTACATGCTGATCGGCTCGCGGCAGGGCGACAACCGGCCGTCGCCCAAGCTGCAACTGACCGCGATGAATTTCGGACCCTGTCCGATGAGCCATGGCCTGACCCGGCTCGAGTCGCGCTTCCAGGCCGAGCCGTCCGATCTCGATCGGGCGCGCGAGAAGATCGGCGTGGCCGTCGATGCGGCGGAGGCAGAAGAGCTCGGGCTCGTCACCTTCGCGCTCGACGACATCGACTGGGACGACGAGGTCCGCGTGTTCCTGGAGGAGCGCGCGAGCTTCTCGCCCGACAGCCTCACCGGCATGGAAGCGAACCTGCGCTTCGCAGGCCCCGAGACCATGGAATCGAAAATCTTCGCCCGCCTGACCGCGTGGCAGAACTGGATCTTCCAGCGTCCCAACGCGGTCGGCGAGGAGGGCGCGCTGCGGCGTTACGGCTCAGGCCAGAAGCCGCGGTTCGACATGACGCGCGTATAGCGAGGGAGCACGACGATGAACGTCAACATCATGAACGTCGACTACTCGACCAAGATTCCCAACAACGTGAACCTGTCCGCCGACCGCCAGGTGCTGAAGGCGCTGGAGGGCTGGCATCCCGGCTATCTCGACTGGTGGCACGACATGGGGCCTGAAGGCTTCCAGCAGTCGCTGGTCTATCTGCGCACCGCCTATTCGGTCGATCCGCGCGGCTGGGCCAAGTTCGACTACGTGAGGATGCCCGACTACCGCTGGGGCATTCTGCTTGCACCTCAGGAAGAGAACCGCGTCGTCCCGTTCGGCGAGCATCATGGCGAGCCGGCCTGGCAGGAAGTGCCGGGCGAACACCGCGCCATGCTGCGGCGCTTGATCGTGATCCAGGGCGATACCGAGCCCGCTTCCGTCGAGCAGCAGCGCCATCTCGGCAAGACCGCGCCCTCGCTCTACGACATGCGCAATTTGTTCCAGGTCAATGTCGAGGAGGGCCGCCATCTCTGGGCGATGGTCTATCTGCTGCAGAAATATTTCGGCCGCGACGGCCGTGAGGAGGCGGATGAGCTGTTGCGCCGCCGCTCAGGCGACGCCGATTCCCCGCGCATGCTCGGCGCCTTCAACGAGAAGACGCCTGACTGGCTGTCGTTCTTCATGTTCACCTATTTCACCGACCGCGACGGCAAGATGCAGCTGCACTCGCTGGCGCAGTCCGGCTTCGATCCGTTGTCGCGCACCTGCCGCTTCATGCTGACCGAGGAAGCGCACCACATGTTCGTCGGCGAGACCGGCATCACCCGCGTCGTGCAGCGAACGTGTGACGCGATGCGCGATGCCGGCATCGACGATCCGGCCGATATCGCGAAAGTCCGCGCGCTCGGCGTCATCGATCTTCCGACCATCCAGAAGAAGTTGAACCTGCATTACACGCTGTCGCTCGATCTGTTCGGCTCGGAAGTCTCGACCAACGCGGCCAACGCCTTCAACGCCGGCATCAAGGGTCGTTACCACGAGACCCAGATCGAGGACGATCACCGCCTGCAGCATTCGACCTATCCGGTGCTGAAGCTGGTCGACGGCGAGATCAGGCGGGTCGACGAGCCGGCGCTCACCGCGCTCAACATGCGGCTGCGCGACGACTACTCGCAGGACTGCGTCAAGGGCCTGCTGCGCTGGAACAAGGTGATCTCGACCGCCGGCTACGAATACAGACTGGCACTGCCGCATGTCGCTTTCCACCGCGCGATCGGCGAGTTCAAGGACGTGCACGCCACGCCCGACGGCCTGCTGATCGACCAGGCGACCTGGAACAGGCGCCGCGACGAATGGCTGCCGTCGACCGGCGACGGCGACTTCATCGCCTCGCTGATGCAGCCGGTCACGGAGACCGGCGGCTTCGCGCCCTGGATCTCGGCGCCCAAGGTCGGCATCGACAACAAGCCCGGCGACTTCGAATATGTGAAGATCGAGAGCTGAGGTTGGACGCCAGGGCCTAAGACGTTGAGCGTTGCCACTTGAAGGCGTCATCACCCGCGAAAGCGGGTGATCCAGCATCCCAGCGACGTCAGAATCGATGGGCCGCGGCGCACTGGATGCCCCGGTCAAGGCATGACGGTGAGTGTGGTGTAGTCTCTCCACATCCCGGTTCTGTAGGGCGGACTGAGCGGCCACAAGCACGGGGGCGCGCCAAGCGACGGTAGAAGCGTGCCCACGGTTTCAGAGCAGCGCTGTTGAGGGGTGGTGGGCACGGCGCTTTGCGCCTTGGCCCACCCTACAGATATGGCCAGTTTCGGTAGCTCTGGCCCTCGACGCCACACGTGTGTTGTTATCTCCCCACATCCAGAAAAAACAGCACGAGCCGCGGGCGCTCCCCCGATCGGAGGATGCGAGGCCGCGCCGAGGTGGGCATGGTCGCCGCCGTTGGTGGTGCCTGGACACTCATGCGACGCATGCAAGCGCGTCGACTCGCGGCGTGGTGTGACCTCCGTACCACTGGCGGATCAACTTTCTCGTGATGTGACCGGGCCCACAAACTCGGTCGAACAAGTCGAGGCAATTTCGTGCTCAGTGAATATTATTGGCGGAATTTCAATGATGAGACACGCAGCTTTTCCTGCGAATGCAATTGCCTCCTCTCCTGCGCCGGCGACTTCCGGACAAACCCCGAAGCGAAGGAGCTTCTTCGCGGCCTTGATCGCCGCCCTGCATCACTCGCGCCATCTGCAGGCCCAGCGCACGCTCAGGCAATACCGCCACCTCATTCAACGTCATCGGCCTTCGCTTCCGCCGGAGCAATAGCTGCCGCATGAGCGGCGCCGCCGCGGCCCCAGGGGGCCGCGCTCTCTCTCTCGACAAGTTTCCAGGAATTTGGGTCGGATCGATCGCGCATGGGCGACGTCGCGTCTTTTTTGTTGCTTAGCGTCGCCGTATTCTGTGGCGCCTTCGTCTCCAGCCTCGCGGGCTTCGCCTTCTCGGCGGTCGCCGGGGGCATCCTGCTGCACGTGTTGCCGCCGATCGAGGCGGTGCCCCTGATGATGGCCTGCAGCGTCGGCGTACAGGGCAGCAATCTGTGGGCCTTGCGGCGGAACATCGAATGGAAGCAGAGCCTGACGCTGGTGCTCGGCGGCCTCCTCGGCGTACCGATCGCGGTGTGGCTGTTGCACACTGCCGATACAAAGCTGTTCCGCGAGGGGTTCGGAGCGGTCGTGGCGCTCTATGCGGCCTACATGTTGTTCAAGCCGGGCCTCGTCGACGGCCAGCAGATGAATCGATCGCGCCACGCGCTCGTCGGGTTCGGCGGTGGCCTGATCGGCGGATTGACCGCGATGCCGGGGGCGCTGCCGACCATCTGGTGCGACATGCACGGCGTGCCGAAGAATCAGCAGCGCGGCCTGGTCCAGCCCTTCATCGCGGCGATGCAGATCTTCTCACTGGCGCTGATGCTCTTCCGCAACGACCTGTCGTCCAGGGTCCTGCTCGACCTCGGCATCAGCCTGCCGGCGCTCCTGCTCGGAACGGTGCTCGGCATCCTGACCTTCCGCCGCATCAACGAAAAGCTGTTCCGGCGCATCATCCTGAGCATCCTGCTGGTGTCGGGCGTGCTGCTGTTCGTGTGAGCCGCGCCGCGCGTCGAATGTTGCCTGCGATATGAGCAGCCTCACCCCGCATCGACACGCCGGAATCCGTTCCACATCGCCGTCGCCGCGCCCGAGGTCAGGACCGGCAGCAGGCGCGCGTCCTGGAAGTTGCCGTTGAGCGAGACCCGCGGCAGGGCGGTCAGGTGCTCGGCGGCGTCGGGAAAGATCATGCCGGGCCGCGTCGTCACCGCGGTCTTGTAGCCGGCCGCGCCGGCGAGTGCGAATTCGCGTTTGCCCGCTGCCTTGCTGTCGCCATAGGGGTAGGCGAGGTGGACGACCGGACGTTGCAGCACCTGCTCGATCCGCTCGCGGCCGAGCGAAAGCTCGCGGCTTGCGGCCGCTTCGCTCTGCCCGGCGAGGCTGCAATGGGTGACGGTATGCGCGCCGATCGTGACCAGGGGATCGCGCGTGAACGACGTCAACTCGTCCCATGACAGGCAGAGATCGCCGCAGACCGCCGCTTCGTCGATGCCGTGCTGCGTGCAAAGTGCTGCGACCTCGCGTCGCATGTCATGCTCCGATAGCCCGCGCAGCCATTCGTGCAGCCGGTCGAACGCGGCCTGCTTGGCGGCAGGGGTGCCGGCATCGAGCCGGCTCTCAACCCCGCCGATTGTCACCTCGACCGTGCACGCTGCCGCGACCGCCCGCTCCAGGGCGATCCACCACAACCGCCCGCAGCCGCCGGCAAAATCACTGGTGACATAGACGGTGCAAGGCGCGTCAAATTCACGCAGGACCGGCAGCGCAAAGTCCCGGTTGTCGCGATAGCCGTCGTCGAGCGTGATGCAGGCGAAAGGCCGAGCGAAGTTCCGTTCCACCAGACGCCGATGCATTTCGTCCAGGGTGACGAGATCGATGCCGCGCGAGCGCAGGTGGATCAGCGTCTTGCGCAGGAACTCCGGCGTCACCTCGAGGTGACGGTTGGGCTGGAAATCGTCAGAGCGGGCTGGACGGACCTGGTGCAGCATGAAAATCGCGCCGACGCCTGCGAAGATCGGCCGCATCAGGACATGGGCGCCGCTGAAATAAAGCGCCTCCAAACCTGCCCGTATCACTGCATGGCGGAGTTGCTTCATGGGCGGGATGGTTGTCCGTCAGGATCGTATTCAGCTACCTAGCAAAAAAGCGCTAAAGAAACGGTTAGCCCCCGGAATGAAGCGACGTTCTCGGCCGCGAGGGCGGGAAAGGGCGCATCGCGGCGCGCGTCATTTCCAGTTTGACAGTGCGGCAACGGTTTGTTTTCTCTCCGCTTATCACCCCTTCAGGACGACGAATGCGCGGATTTTTCAGGTGGAGCAGCAAATGGTGGCCGGGCGTCATCCCTCTGGTCGTCTTTTGGGCCTTCGCTGCCTGGAGCAACACCACTGAGCTCGAAGCCGACCTGGCCTCCCGGAGCGCCGCCGCACTCAAGGACGCGGTGCTCGACAAGACGAGAGTCGCGGTCGACGGCCGCGACGTCGAATTGCGTGCGGACGCGTTCTCCGAGCAGGGCCGCCAGGGTGCCGTCGCGGCGGCGGCAGCGGTGCCCGGCGTGCGGCTGGTCGACGATGAGACCCGTCTGGTCCCGGAGGCCAAACCCTTCGTGTGGTCGGCGGAGCGCGACGTGGCCCGGGTCACGCTCGGCGGCAGTGCACCGTTGCCGGCCAGCAAGGCCAAGTTGCTGGAGGCGGCGCGCGGCGCCCTCGGCGGCGTCGAGGTCGCCGATCAGATGAATCTGGCCCGCGGCGCGCCGCCCGGCTTCGAGGAGGCCGCGCTGCTGCTGATCGACCAGATCGGCAAGCTCAAGGACGGCAAGATCACGATCTCCGACAGCGGCGTGATGCTGGAGGGCATGGCGCGCGATCTCGGCGGACGGGAGGCCATCGGCGCGGCACTGAGAAATCTTCCCGAGGGCTTCACCATCGCATCCAATGCCGTCAAGGCGCCACCTTATGTCTTGCAGGCCTACAAGGACCCGGTCGCGGTCACGCTGACGCTGTCGGGCTATGTGCCGGATGACAAGGTTCACGCCGCGGTCGCGACCGCGGCCGGACGCAAGTTCTTCAGCGAGAAGGTCGTCGACAACCTCAAGGCGAGCATCGGCGCGCCATCCGGCTTTGCCGGCGCAGTGGTGCCGGCGCTGGGCGCGCTGTCGCGATTGTCGACCGGCACGCTGGTCGTCTCCGACCGGGAGGTGAAGCTCTCCGGCGACGCCCTCTATGAGCAGGCAGCGGCGCAGATCCGTTCCGCGCCGAAGGATTTTCCGCCGGGCTTCGCCTACAAGGCCGAGATTTCCGTGAAGCCGGCGTCGGCCCCGGTCGATGGCTCCGTCTGCCAGCAATTATTCTCCGACCTGCTCGGCAAGGGGCAGATCCGCTTCGAGACCGGGCGCGCCACCATCGAGCCGGACTCGGCGGGCCTGCTCGATCACCTGATCGAGACCGCGCTCCGCTGCACGACCAGCACCATCGAGATAGCCGGGCATACCGACGCCGAAGGCGACGAGGCCGCCAACATGGCGCTGTCGGAACGGCGCGCCCAGGCGGTAGCCGACTATCTCGCCCGGGCAGGGCTGCCGGCCAGCCGCTTCATCGCGGTCGGCTATGGCAGCACCCAGCCGGTCGCGAGCAACGAGACCGACGAGGGCAAGGCGCAGAACCGCCGCATCGAGTTCGTGGTGAGATGACCCTGATGGCTACTCTCGTGATGTTCAATTGGGGCTGGCTGCTGGCGTCGCTATTGTTGGGGCTGGCGATGGGCTGGATCGCGGTCGTGCACCGCGCCCGGGGCGTGCCGAAACGGCTCGCATGGGCGCTCGCGGTGCTGGCGGCAGTCCTGCTCGGCCTCGCACTCGCCCGGGTCGTTCCGGGCCGCGCGGGTTACTGGCTGGAGCTTTGGCTGACGATGTTTGCGATCTATCTGGTGGGCTGCGCGGTGGGATCATGGCTGCGGGACTGGGTGGTCTGGCGCACACCCCCGGCGAAGCCGGTCCCGTGAAGTCACGAAATCTTCATCGCGTCGGCGCCAGATGGCCCAGGTGCTTCAAACCGGCCCGACAAGAGCCAGCCTGCGGCAAAGAGTGGCTACCGGGCCCGGAAAATCCACCTAATATATTGAAGGCAAATGTGTTTATTGTCAGCGGTTGAATTCCTCTCCGGCCAAGGATGCGCTGCCGCCTGTGGCGTCGAGAGCAGCCAGGGTGGCGGCGATCGGAAGTTCCCGTCGCGGACCACCGACGCTCGCTGCACGAGCTTCGGGTCGAAGGGCGGCGCGAACCGTGGCGGAGGACGGAGCCTTCCTGCT
>NZ_JAFAVV010000006.1 GCF_019242285.1 Bradyrhizobium sp. | reverse complement strand
CATGTCGCCGTCAACCTGGTCGGCATCCTCACCGAGGGCGGCGCCCAGACCTTCGACGCTGTGCAGGCCAAGGGCGCCGAGACGGTCGCCAAGGCCGCCGCCGCAGCGGGGGCCAGCATGGTGCAGGTCTCGGCGATCGGCGCCGACGCGCAGTCGCCCTCGCGCTACGCCCGCGCCAAGGCGTCAGGCGAGCAGGCGGTGCTGGCCGCCCTGCCCGCGACCGTCATCATGCGCCCGTCGCTGGTGTTCGGTCCGGAGGACCAGTTCACCAACCGCTTCGCCGCACTGGCACGGCTATCGCCGGCGCTGCCGCTGATCGGCGGCGGGGCGACGAGGTTGCAGCCGGTCTATGTCGGCGACGTCGCCCGCGCGGTCGCGGAGGCCGTGGATGGCAAGGCCAAGCCAGGCGCCATCTACGAGCTCGGCGGCCCGGAAGTGCTGTCGATGCGCGAGATCATGCGGATCATCCTCGAGATCACCGACCGCGAGCGCATGCTGCTGTCGCTGCCGTTCGCGCTCGCCAGGCTGCAGGCGATGCTCCTGCAATTCGCGCCGGGCGCGATCAGGCTGACCCCGGACCAGGTCGAGCTGTTGCGTGTCGACAACGTCGTCTCCGACGCGGCGAAGGCCGCGGGCCTCACCCTCGAAGGGCTCGGCATCCGTCCCGATTCGCTGGAAGCGGTCGCGCCGCAATATCTCTGGCGCTTCCGCCCCGCCGGCCAGTTTCAACGCAAGAATGCGTAAGCCAAGGTGTGAAAATCCGTAGGGTGGGCTAAGGCGCGCCCGCGCCGTGCCCACCATCTTTCAGCACATGCGACGCCGGACGGTGGGCACGCTTCGCTTAGCCCCACCCTACAAATTAACTGCTACCGTCCCATCGCCAGCGCGATCAGGCCCAGCGTACCGACGATCACGCGCCACCAGGCGAACAGCTTGAAGCCGTGGCGGGTGACGTAATTGAGGAACGTCTTCACCACGACGACCGCGGTGACGAAGGAGACCACGAAGCCGATCGCGACGATGCCGAGATGATCGGCCGTCATCTCGGAGCGGCTCTTGTAGAAATCATAGGCGAAGGCGCCGACCATGGTCGGGATCGCGAGGAAGAAGGAGAATTCGGCCGCGGCGCGCTTGTCGGCCCCGAGCAGCATCGCCGCGACGATGCTGGCCCCCGAGCGCGACACGCCGGGGATCATGGCGAGGCATTGCGCGAAGCCGATCCACAGATAGGTCAGGAGCGGAAACCGCGTCGCGTCATGCTCGTGCGGCTTGTGATCGATCATGTCGACCCAGAGCAGGATCGCACCGCCGACGATCAGCGAGAAGCAGACCACCCATGGGCTGTTGAACAGGATCTCCTTGATGAATTTTCCGGCGACCAGGCCGATGACCACCGCAGGCAGGAACGCGATCAGGAGACCGATCACGAAGCGCCTGTCGTCCGCGTTCGAGAACATGCCGAACGCGATCTGCCACAATTTGGAGAAATAGATTGCGACGATCGCGAGAATCGCGCCGAGCTGGATCAGGACCGTGAAGCTGTTCCAGAAGCCGCCGGAACCGAGATCGAAGAAGCGTTCCGCAAGCAGCAGGTGGCCGGTCGAGGAGACGGGCAGGAACTCCGTGACGCCCTCGATGATGCCGAGAATCACCGCCCGCAACGTGTCTGACATCATGATGCAATCCGCTCTGCTCGCCTTCGGCCCGAAAACGGGGGCCGTTCTCGCCTATTCGCCCGGTTGCCGCAATCGATAAAATCGGAATACACCCCTTGTCCCGCCGCCCGGATAGTTTGTCGCCCCAATTCGGCGCTAGTTTAGATCATCACGAATCATTCAGAGCTCGATGTTCACGCTGCTGCACCACCCGTTCTGCCCGCATTCGCGCTTCGTCCGGCTGGTGCTCGGTGAATACGGCCTCGACCTGCGGCTGGTCGAGGAGCGGGTCTGGGACCGCCGCGAGGCCTTCCTCGCGCTGAACCCCGCCGGCACCACGCCGGTCCTGATCGACGGCGACGAGACGGCCGTCCCGGGGGCTGCGATCATCGCCGAATATATCGACGAGACCTGCGGCAAGGCGGCGGGCCAGCGCCGGCTGTTGCCGCAGACCATGGCCGAGCGCATCGAGGTGCGGCGCCTGATGGCCTGGTTCAACGAGAAGTTCTTCGAGGAGGCCTCGCATCCGCTCGTCACCGAGCGCATCTACAAGCGCTTCATGAGCGAAGGGAATGGCGGCGGCGCGCCGGCGGCGGAGGTGATGCGCGCCGCGAAGACCAATGTGCGCTATCATCTGGCCTATATCGGCTGGCTCGCGCAGCGGCGGAACTACCTCGCCGGCGAGCGGCTCACCTACGCGGACCTCGCCGCCGCCGCGCATCTCTCGGCGATCGACTATCTGGGCGACGTGCCATGGAACGAGGACGAGGCCGCAAAGGCGTGGTACGCGCGGGTGAAATCCCGCCCGTCGTTCCGGCCGCTGCTCAGCGAATGGCTGGCGGGGGTGCCGGCGTCGCCGACCTATGTGGACCTCGACTTCTGATCGCGCCAGGGGAGCTGAAGCGTGCTCTTGCCGAGCAGGCCCGCGCGCTCGGCTTCGATGCCATCGGCATCGCCGCCCCGGAGGCGATCATGGAGGCGGGGCGGCATTTCCACGAATTCATCGCCGCGGGCGCGCATGGCGACATGGACTGGCTGGCGCGGGAGCCCGCTCGCCGCACCGATCCGCGCGGACTGTGGCCGGAGGTGCGCTCGGTGATCATGCTCGGCGTCAATTACGGCCCCGACGCCGATCCGCTCGACATCCTGCGGCAACGCTCGCGCGGCGCGATCTCGGTCTACGCCCAGGGCGACGACTACCACGAGCTGATCAGGAAGAAGCTCAAGGCACTGGCGCGCTGGCTGATTGCCACGGTCCCGAGCGACGTCAAGGTGTTCGTCGACACCGCCGCCGTGATGGAGAAGCCGTTGGCGCAGGCCGCGGGCCTCGGCTGGCAGGGCAAGCACACCAATTTGGTGTCGCGCGCATTCGGCTCCTGGCTGTTCCTCGGCGTGATCTTCACCACGCTCGAACTGCCCCGTGACGAAGCCGAGCGCGACCATTGCGGCTCCTGCCGCGCCTGCCTCGACATCTGCCCGACCGCCGCGTTCCCGGCGCCCTACCGGCTCGATGCGCGGCGCTGCATCTCCTACCTCACCATCGAGCACAGGGGGCCTATCCCGCGCGAATTCCGCCAGCGCATCGGCAACCGCATCTATGTCTGCGACGACTGTCTCGCCGTCTGCCCCTGGAACAAGTTCGCGCAAGCGGGCCGCGAAGCGAAGCTCGCCGCACGCGACGAATTGCGCGCGCCCGATCTCGCCGAGCTTGCGCGGCTGGATGATGTGGCGTTCCGCGCGCGCTTTGCGAAATCGCCGGTCAAGCGCACCGGGCGCGACCGCTTCCTGCGCAATGTGCTGATCGCCATTGGCAATTCCGGCGATGCCGCGCTCGCGGACGCGGCGGCGCGCCGGCTCGACGATCCGAGCCCGCTGGTGCGCGGGGCCGCGGTGTGGGCGCTGTCGCAATTGCTGGCGCTGGAGGAATTCGCCGCGCTGGCAACGAAGGCTGCCGCGTCGGAGCGCGACGAACGAGTCGCCGGGGAATGGCGTCCTGCGACAGCGCATGGCTCGGAGCCTTGATTTCGATGCTGAAAATCCGGCAGGGTCACCCGCGATGACCAGCCAGCCATTTTTCACCCGACACGGCGACGATTTCATTCCCACCTCGGTCGCCAACGGGCCGTGGGATCCGAAATCGCTGCACGGCCGCGTCGTGATCGGCCTGCTCGCCTTCGTCATCGAGCAGCGCCATGGCGGCGCGGATTTCGTGCCGGCGCGACTGACCGTCGACATGTTCCGCCTGCCGAATATCGAGACCCCGATCGAGGTGCGGACAAAGTCCATCCGCGACGGCCTGCGCATCCGCCTGATCGAAGCCGATTTCGTCTCCGGCGGCGTCGCGATGGCGCGCGCGTCCTGCCAGTTGTTGCGCCGGACGGAAAATCCGCCCGGCACCGTCTGGTCGCCGCCGAACTGGGATGCGCCGCAGCCAGGCGACATCGCCGCCCCGACCGATCCAAGACTCGGCATGCACGGCAAATGGACGACCCGTCCGATCGTCGGCACCATGGGCACGGTCGGGCCGCGCCGGCTGTGGATGAGCGAGGTCCGTCCGCTGGTCGAAGCTGCGCCGCTGACCCCGTTCGTGCGGGTGGCGCTGGCGGCGGATTTCGCCAGCCCCTTCGCCAATGCCGGCGATCAGGGGCTCGGCTACATCAACACCGACGTCACGCTCTATCTGCACCGGTTGCCGGCAACCGAATGGATCGGCTTCGAGGTGGTAAATCATCACGCCAAGGAAGGTATCGCGATCGGCGAATGCTGGCTGTACGACGAACAGGGCGCAATCGGCACGTCGACGGTCGCGGCGCTCGCGCAGCGCAACGCGATGCCGAAGCTCGCGCCGTCGCCTTGACGAAGGCTAGTCAGCAAGATGCCGCGCCATCTCCGGCCGCGCCTTCAGTTCGGCGCCCTGCCTCGCGGCGATCTTCGCGATCCGTTCGGGAGCAAAATTCATCGCAACGAAGGCTGGCGCGGTGTTGGCGACCTCGCGGTATTCGGCGATCCGGCCATCGCGCAGTTTCATGATCGCGACGCCCTCGAACATCACGCGCGCTCCGTTCGCTTCCGGCAAGGTCGAGCGGTAGCTGAAGGTGTAGCGTGCATAGAGCGTCTCGCCGTCGCTCACGGGCGCATGCATGTCCCAGCGAAAGTCGGTGGCGGTGCGATGGAAATGATCGTCGATCATGGCCGCGATCGCGGCCCGCCCCGCAAACGCGCCGTAGAACACGTCGTGATAGACGCCGTCCTCGGTGAACAGCGCAGCGAGGGCCTCGCCCTGGCGGCGCTCCACGGCGTCGCAGAAGGCGCGGAGCATGGTTGTGACGTCCACGGCAGTCCTCCCCGAAACTCACCCGAACTCGGCGACGGCGGCGATGATCCGCGCGATATCCTGCGGCCGCGACAGCCGATGGTCACCGTCCTGGATCATGGTCAGCACCACGTCGTCCGCCGGCAGGCGATGCACCAGTTCGAAGGCGTGCCGCCAGGGCACGTCGGGATCCTGCGCGCCCTGCAGGATGCGCACCGGGCAGCCGACATCGATGGAGCTGCCGAGCATCAGATGGTTGCGGCCCTCCTCGATCAACGCCCGGGTGATCGGATAGGGCGAGCCATCGCCGTAGGGCGAGGGCCGCAACCAGACCCCCTTGGTTTCGATCTCGTTCCGGACCTCCGGCGAGAAGCCCTTCCACATCAGCGCCTCGGTGAAGTCGGGCGCCGGGGCGATGAGAACCATCGCCGCAAGCGAGCCGCTTTGGCCGTGCCTGGCGAGCGCACGCGCAAGCAGCAGCGCGATCCAGCCGCCCATCGAGGAGCCGATCACGACCTGGGGCCCGGAGCAGAACCGGTCAAATACCGCAAGGCTGTCCTCGAGCCAACGTCCGATGGTGCCGTCAATGAACTTGCCACCCGATTCGCCGTGGCCTGAGTAATCGAAGCGCACGCAGGCGCGGCCCTGCCCGGCGGCCCATGCATCGAGCGCGACGGCCTTGGTGCCTTTCATGTCTGAATTGAAACCGCCGAGCCAGAGCAGTCCGGGCGCCGTTCCGGCGCGGGCACGCGCCGCGATCCGGCGCGCCTGGTCGTGCTCGCCCACCTCGAGGAAGACCGGCTCCAATGCGCCAATGCTGCCGTCAGCCATGCCGGTCCGCTCCAGTTCACGATGGTCTCACGTGGGCACGCGCCCAGCGCGTTCAAGCAAATATCGACCTAAGCCATTCCTGACGCTTGCGGAATAGACGATCGGTGTCTATCTGGCTGGCCGTTACCGAAATGCCTCGCATTTGACGGTTTCCGCGCGCACCTTGCGAGTTCGCTTGCCCGGTGCTGCGTATTGCTTCAAAATATCGCCTCCCTTTCACAGCTTTGGAGAACTAACCATTCGCCGTCCCAATAGAGCCCCGCCCGCTGCCGCCAAAGACGGGCCGCGCACCAATGATGAGATTCGCAACGCGCAGATTCAGCTGATCGATCAGAACGGTACCAACCGGGGTACCGTCGAGACCATGATGGCAATCAAGATGGCCGTCGAGGCGGGTATGGATCTGGTGGAGATTTCGCCGAACAACAATCCTCCCGTCTGCAAGATCATGGACTACGGGAAGTACAAGTATTCGGCACAGAAGAAAGCCGCGGAAGCCCGCAAAAAGCAGAAAGTCGTCGAGATCAAGGAGATCAAGCTCCGGCCGATGATCGACGATCACGACTACGACGTGAAGATGCGGGCAATGCAGCGCTTCTTCGAGGAAGGCGACAAGGTGAAGATCACCTTGCGCTATCGCGGCCGCGAAATGGCTCACCAGGAGATCGGCACCAAGCTTCTGGACAAGGTCAAGGCTGATGTTGCCGAGTTCGCGAAGGTTGAGCAGGACGCGAAGTTCGAAGGCCGTCAGGTTGTGATGGTGCTTGCGCCACGCTGATCCCTGCAGAACGGCAGATCATGAAGGCCCGCCCCAGCGCCGGGCCTTG
>NZ_JAFAVV010000908.1 GCF_019242285.1 Bradyrhizobium sp. | reverse complement strand
CAGATCGAGCTTGCGGTCGACAATGGCTGCGCACTGGCGCCGGACCACGTGGTGTGAGGCAAAGCCCTGGGCGAGAGGCGCGATCCGGCAGGAAGCGCCGCGGCAGGCTGGTCGGTCGATCGATCTCTACGGCGTGTTTGCGCGCTCGACCAGTTCCACCGGCCGGCGCGGCACCGGCGAGGCCGCCATGCTCGCGGACAGCCGCGGCCGTCGCATCACCAGCGACATCGGCTTGCCGGTGCGGCTGTCGAGGCTGCCACGGACGTCCCTGTCGGGACGACCGTCCCGCTCGAGCCGAATGTCCTTGTCAGGACGGACGTCCTTGTCCGCGTGGCCCTCCTTCTCCAGCCGCTTGGCCTGGGCGATATCGGCGAAGGCGCGGTCGAATTTGCGCAGGCGATACAACACGATGCCGCGATCGATATAGGCGGCCGCGAATTTCGGATCGAGCTGGATCGCCTGGTCGAAGTCGGCGACCGCACCCGTCAGGTCGCCGTTGCGATAGGCGACGATGCCGTGCTCCCTGAACGACTTGGCGTCGCCCGCGGCGGCGGGCGGCACGGAAAGCGGAATGGGAGCCGGGATCGGCTCGAGCATGGCGACGAGGACGCCGCTCGCATCGACGGGGAAGGTCAGTGCGCTCGAGGCGATCGCCTGGTCGATGTCGTTCGACTTGGAGGCCGCCTTGTCCGGCGCCTTGCCGGTCGTGGCCGGCTTGTCGACCGCGGCGGTGTGGGCACCCGTTTCCTGTGTCGCTGCGGTCGCGACCGCCGCAACCTCGGGAGACTTTTGCAGGATCGCCGGAAGCTGCACCGTGCGCGCGATCGACCGCGCCGACATGTGCAGCAACACTTCGTACGCCCCGACCGCCATGATCGAGATCACGGCGGAGGCGAACACTGCCGAGGCGAGCTTGTAGACGGCATGCGTGACCGCGCGCTTCGACATCGTCGCCTTCTCGATGCGGGCAAGCTCGAGCAGATGGTCATAGGCGGCGCGCTGATCGCCGTCGGCGAGAATCTCGTTGGCGCGTACGATCTGACGGAATTTCTGTCCGGCCAGAGGGTCGCCGGGATGGAGATCGGGGTGTGTGCCCTTGACGGCCTTCCGAAAAGCTGTCCGCAAGCCGTCGGCATCGTCGTTCGGAAGGGCTCCGAGCAATTCGTACAGCGTCTCCATGGCCTCTACTCGAGGGCTCACCCCTTGCTCGTCTCCGCAGAAATTCCCGCCGCGAATTTTTTCGGAGCACACCACGCACTGGTATTTTTGAAAGGCTGACAGTCCAGCGCGGCAAAAAAATGACTGAATTATGCGCGGTTACGCCATGTCGGCAGTGCGGGTTACCACTGCGGATGATGGGCAACACCCGCGTCGTGCCATTCCGACACTCGCATCGCTTCCGGGCTGCATTCTTTGAGCATTTCGGGAGGAGGAGGTGCCCCGCAACCGGTGGCGCTACGGGAGCTTTGAATATTTGGATTGTATGTATTGCTGATGCAATTTTATGGCGAGCATGGGCCCGCGTTATCAAGTCTGGCGACTGGCGATCTCGCACTTGCTGGCCGCCTGGAGCTCGCGCAGCCGCTCACGAACCGCTCTCTCTGCGCGCTGATAGCAGGTTTTCTCGTATTCAACTTTCAGGCGCGACCATTGCAAGGGGTCGATGGTCTTCAGATGCGACTGGTCGAACGCGCAGTCCGGCGCCGATTGCGGCGTCAGAAGGGCCGGGGACGGCCGGCAGAGCGAACCATCGAGCTGAGCCGATCGGACCGACTCCGGGCTGGACTGGAGCTCGCTCGTGTGTGGCGCGCATCCAGCCAGGGCAAGCACGAGGCCGATCGACAGCCGGCCCAGGTGCGGCCGCCAGTCCAGGTCGGAGGTTTTGCGCATCGCTCGAATCGGCTCCTTCAACATCGCGCGTCTTCGCGCTTTGCGAATCTCTTCGCAGCAAAGACATCTGAGCCGCCAACCAAGCCAGTTGACCCTAGACGCAGAGACTTGAATTGAAATTTAACGGTCGGAGTGGTTTGCAGGCGTGGTTAAGCGTTTCCTAACCGCCGAGCGCGCTCAACCTGCGCCGGCCCGCCGATCCTCGCCAACCCTGTCAATTCGCGGATGCACCCGATGACCGCCCTAAGCGCTCCGATGCCGTTCTTCTCGTGTCGCCGGGCGGCGTTCGCCGTCGCGGCGCTGCTCGCGGTGCTGCCGCCCTCCGGCGGCGCATGCGCCGAGCCGACATTCTCCTTCGACGCCGCGCCCGGCAAGCTCGCCAGGACGGTGGTGCCGGTCAACTACGCGATCGAACTCGAGCCCGACCTGCAGGGCCTGACTTTCAATGGCAACGAGACCGTGGACATCGAGCTGCGCGAGGCGGCCACACAGATCACGCTGAACGCGGTCGCCATGACGATCGCCGACGCCGCGATCGATGCGGAGACCGACCACGCCGCGGTCGCGCTCGATGCTGCCGCTGAGACTGCGACCCTGTCCTTTACGCATCCGCTCGCGCCGGGCGCGCATCGCCTGCGTCTTTCCTTCACCGGAAAGATCAACCCGTTCGCGCGCGGGCTCTATTACGTGGACTATCCGACCGAAAGCGGCAGCAGGCGCATGATCGCGAGCCAGCTCGAGCCGGCGGACGCGCGGCGGATCTTTCCGTGCTGGGACGAGCCGGCATTCAAGGCGAGCTTCGCGCTCACTGTGACGGTGCCGCAGAGCTTTCTGGCGGTCGGCAACATGCCGGTCGTGCAAGAGCAGCCGTCCGGCGCGGACAGGAAACGCGTCACCTTCGCGCCGACGCCGAAGATGTCGAGCTACCTGTTCGTTTTCGTGACCGGCGAACTGGAGCGGATCGCGACCGAGGCGGACGGCGTCAACGTCGGCGTGGTCACGACCACGGGCAAGAGCGAGAAGGGACGCTTTGCGCTGGAGAATGGCGCGAAGCTGCTCGGCTATTACAACGACTATTTCGGCGCCAGATATCCGCTGCCCAAGCTCGACCTGATCGCGGTGCCCGGCGGCTTCGGCGGCGCCATGGAGAACTGGGGCGGCATCGTGTTCTTCGAGAGCGCGCTGCTGTTCGATCCGCTCGCCAATCCGGAGACCGCGCGGCGCAACATCTTCAGCATCATCGCACACGAGATGGCGCATCAATGGTTCGGCGATCTCGTCACCATGGGCTGGTGGGACAATCTCTGGCTGAACGAGGGCTTTGCGAGCTGGATGCAGGAAAAGGCGGCCGAGCAGTTCTATCCGCAATGGAGGACGTGGCTCAACGGCTACGCCCAGAAGCAGTTCGCGCTCGCGCTGGACGCGCGGCGGACCTCGCACCCGATCCAGCAGAAGGTCGCCGACCAGAGCGAGGCGATGACGGCGTTCGACGGCATCACCTACAACAAGGGCCAGGCTTTCATCCGCATGCTGGAGAGCTATCTCGGCGAGGACGCCTTCCGCAGCGGCATCCGCAGCTACATGGCCGCGCACGCCTATGGCAACACCACCACGGCCGACCTCTGGCAGGCGCTGGAAAAAGCCGCCGGCAAGCCGGTCGCGGACATCGCCGCGGGCTTCACCGAGCAGAGCGGCGTGCCGCTCGTGGTCGCGGAGACGGCCTGCGACGGCGCAGGCCAGCACCTGACGCTGCGGCAGGATCGCTTTGCGAATGTGCCGGCACATTCATTCGATGGCCGGAATTCGGCGGAAGGGCGCGAGCCGCGGCACTGGAAGATTCCCGTTGCCCTCGGCACGCCGGGCGCGGCGGCTCCGTCGCAGGTTCTGCTGCTCGATGACAGCGCCGACATCGGCGCGGGCGCGTGCGGCGCGCCCGTCAAGGTCAATTTCGGCGACATCGGCTATTACCGGGTCGAATACGGACCGAACAGTCGTGTCGCGCTGTTGCAGGCCTTGCCGCAGATGGCGGTTGCGGACCGTCTCAATCTCCTCACCGACAATTGGGCGCTGGCGTCGGCCGGCCGCGCCGACCCCGCCTCCTATCTCTCGCTGACCGAGGCGCTCCAAGCCGACGATCATCGCGTGGTCTGGGACCAGGTGATCGGCGCGTTCGCCGCGCTCGATCATCTCGCGCGTGGCGATAGTGGCCGTCCGGCGCTGCAGGCCTATGCGCGCGCGAGGCTCAGACCCGTGTTCGATCGGCTCGGCTGGGACGTCAAGGGCCCGGGCGATGACGACGATACGCTGCTGCGCGCGCGGCTGATCCGCACGCTCGGCGAATACGGCGACGCCGACATCCTGGCCGAGGCGAAGCGCCGCTTCGCCTCGTTCCTGAACGACCCGAAGTCGCTCCCGCCGGCGCTGCGGGATGCGGTGAGCCAGGTTGTCGGCCTGTCGAGCGATCGGGACACCCACGAGGCGCTGCTCGCGCTCGCGCGCAAGAGCACTGCGACCAATGAGCGCGTCCGCTACTATTACGCGGCGGCCGGCGGCCGCGCCGAAGCCCTCGCGCGTGCCACGCTCGACTTGACGCTGACCAACGAGCTGCCCAACACCATCCGCGGCAATATGATCAATATCGTTGCTTCCACCGCCGAGCGGCCGGATCTGGCGTGGGACTTCGTTCAGCAGCATCTCGATGTCCTCACCGCGAAGCAGGGGCCGGATTTCCGCGATCATTTCGTGCCCAACTTCATGACCAATTTCAACGACGAGGCGCATGCCAACGAGCTGAAGGCATTCGCGCCCGCGCAGGCCACCAGCGGCGGCCGGGTGATGACCGCGCGAGCGCTCGAGACGATGGCGATCGCCGTCGACGAGAAGACGCGCGTGCTGCCGCTGGTCGAGGCCTGGATCGCGCATCATGCGGATGGGGCGCGGTAGCGCGACTTCACCTCTCCCGCTCTTTCGCGGGGAGTCGTAGGGTGGGCTAAGGCGCGCAAGCGCCGTGCCCACCATTCTCTCGACAGCATCGCTCGGAATGGTGGGCACGCTCTTTCCTTCGTGCGGCGAGCCTATGTGCACGTAGCCGCTTAGCCCGCCCTACTGATCTCGAACAAACAGATGCGGGGACGATTCGACATCCCCATCCAGACGTGCTTCGCGGATAGAGCCCCTCACCCCGGGCCTCTCCCCGTAAAGAACGGGAAGAGGGAGAAACCTCGCGCTCGGACGCGCCGTTAAATTTCATGGTTAGCCAATCCTCAAGGCTCAGCCTTTCTTAAGCTTTCCGGCCCATCATGGTTAACGGCTGGTACGGTTGGGTTGGGGCGTATGAAGAAATTCGTTGTGGCGGTTTCCGCCTTCGTTGTCGGTTCTACTCTTGCGCGGGCGGCGGACATGCCGATGGCCTATCCGCCGCCCGTGCCGTGGTCGTGGACCGGGCTCTATCTCGGCGGCCATCTCGGCGGCGCCGCCGGCACCGCGCAATTTTCCGATCCCGCGGGCGCGGGAATCTACGGTGGCAATGTCCTGAGCCAGGCCATGATCGGCGGCGGCCAGATCGGCTACGACTGGCAGGTCCCGAACGCCAACTGGGTGCTCGGCATCGAAGCCGAAGCGAGCGCGCTGCGCGCCGACGGCACCGCGACCTGCCTTGCCTCGTCCGGCTATTTCATCTCAGCGAACTGCCGCGTGCGGCCGGAGGCGACCGGCAGCCTGACCGCGCGCGCCGGCTTCGCCACCGGGCCGCATGGCCGCACGCTGGTCTACGTCAGGGGCGGCTTAGCCTGGCTGGAGGATCGCCTCGACATCACCACCAACGGGCTCTATCCGCCGCCCATGACGAGCGTCGAGGGCGCGCGATTCGGCTGGACGGTCGGCGGCGGCGTGGAGCGGGCGCTGACGCCCGCCTGGTCGCTGCGTCTGGCGTATGACTATGCGAAGTTCGGCGACGTCGGCATGGACACGCCGGCGAGCTTTCTTCAGGTCATTCCCGGCTCGCCG
>NZ_JAFAVV010000827.1 GCF_019242285.1 Bradyrhizobium sp. | reverse complement strand
CGCGGATCTTCTTGCGGGCAAATTCCGCGACGGTGTCGTTGGCGTCCTTCTCGAACAAGAGGTCGCCGAAAGCGCCGAGGAAGGGCAGGCCGCCGCGTTGCCACGCTTCCTCATAAAGCCGGTCGCGCTCTTCCGGGTTCGACTCGAGCGCGGGCTTGGCGTTGAACAGAAAATAGAAGCCGGTCGGACGGGCGCGCGCCTTGGCGCGCAAGGCGGGATAGTCGGCCTTGACGGCGCGCAGATGTTCCGGCGTCAGCGTCTGGTTCCAGGCCGGCACCGACCAGGTCGCGGTGCGCTGGAACACAGTGAGTTCAGCGGCCTGCTGCGCGATGATCGGAATCGACTGGATGGCGGACGAGCCGGTGCCGATCACGCCGACCCGAAGGCCGGTGAAGTCGACGCCTTCATGCGGCCATTCGCCGGTATGGTAGATCGGCCCGCGAAAGTCCGCCGCGCCTTCGAATCTCGGGTGGTTTGGCGCCGACAGGCAGCCGACCGCCATGATGCAGAATTGGGCGCTGACCTCGTCGCCGCGGTCGGTCTCGATGCGCCAGAGTTCTGCTCTCTCATCGAACGTCGCCGCGGTCACCCTCGTGTCGAACACGATGTCGCGGCGCAAGTCGAACCGGTCGGCAATGTGGTTGGCATAGTTGAGGATTTCCGGCTGTGGCGCGTATTTCTCCGACCAGCTCCATTCCTGGTCCAATTCTTCCGAGAACGAGAAGGAATACTGCATGCTCTCGACGTCGCAGCGCGCGCCGGGGTAGCGGTTCCAGTACCAGGTGCCGCCAACCCCGCCGCCGGCCTCGAAGACCCTTGCCGAGAGGCCAAGCCCGCGCAGGCGGTGCAGCATGTACATGCCGGCAAAGCCGGCGCCGACCACGACGGCGTCGAAGGTCTTTCCAGTTTCGGGAGCGCGCGCCCCCTGATCAGCGTTTTCCTCGTTCATTGCTTCGTCTTTGTCTTGTTTGTTCTGAGCGGATTATGCCGTGACCGCGGCAAAAATCGACACCCGAATCTTGCGGGGAAGGCCGGCGTTTTCGCCCGTCTGCGGTTGCTTCCCCGCCGCATCCGGCTAGGCTGGAACCAAGGTCCCGGCGAGCGGGGCGGGATGACCGTCGGAGTTGTCGTCATGAAGATTTCGAGCCGCGATGTGCTGGTCATCGTGGACGTGCAGAACGATTTCTGCACTGCCGGCAGGCTCGCCGTTCCCGGCGGCGAGGAGGTCGTTCCCGCCATCAACCGCCTTGCGGACAAATTCGAGAACGTGGTGCTGACCCAGGACTGGCATCCGGCGGATCATATCTCCTTCGCGTCGAACCATCCCGGGAAGCATCCGTTCGAGACGATCGAGGTGAGCTACGGCACGCAGGTGCTCTGGCCGGACCATTGCATTCAGGCAAGCGCGGGCGCCGCCTTTCACGAAGCGCTGGAGATCAGCCGCGTCAATCTCGTGATCCGCAAGGGATTCCGCCGCGGCATCGATTCCTATTCGGCGTTCTATGAGAACGACCACACCACCCCGACCGGGCTTGCCGGCTACCTGCGCGAGCGCGGACTGAAAATCCCCTATTTCGTCGGCCTCGCGTTCGACTTCTGCGTCCGCTATTCGGCGGAAGATGCCCGCCGCGCCGGCTTCGAAGCCGTCGTCATCGAGGATGCCTGCCGCGGCATCGACCTTGGCGGCTCGGTCGCCGCCACGCGCGAAAGCCTCGCGGCGCTCGGCATTCCCGTCGTCGCGGCCGAGGCGGTGTCATAGCCGGCCGACGATCAATTTGAGCGAGCCCTCGAAGGCCTGTTGTTCACGCAAATGGCCATGCCGTGCGTCCCAGCGGCCGGACGCGAGGTCAGCGCTCAGCTCGGCTTCGAACCGCCGCACCACGTCGCGCTCGACAAAGCTCCACGCCGAGCAGGCCAGCCGCGCCTCTGGATCGAGCAGCATCTCGGGCCGGCCGTAATAGGCTTCGTTGAAGCCGTCGGTGCAATCGAGCGGGATCGTGACCGGGAGGATTTCCGACCGCGCGCCGAGAGCCCGGGCGATCCTCTGGGTTGACGGATACCTGCCGGCTTCGACGTCGATGACCTCGGGGCAATAGGCGTGAAGCCAGAAGCGGTCGAGCTCGGTCGGCTCGCAGGTCATGATGACGACCGGACCTTTCGTTACGCGTCGCATTTCCGCAAGACCGGCGTCGAGCTCGCGCCATTGGTGCACCGAGAAGGTCGACATGCCGGCGTCGAAGGCCGCGTCACCGAACGGCAGCCGTTCCGCGACGGCATCGATCGCGCGGGGAAGCCAGGCCGGACGCTGGTCACGCATCGAGCGCGACGGCTCGACCGCGGTCACGACGCGTTCGCGAGGTTCATACGACCCGGCGCCGGCACCGACGTTGAGAACCGTTCGCGCCTGCCCGAGCGCATTCTCGATCAGCGCGGCGATCCTCGGGTCAGGCTGGCGAAACTCTGCATAGCGGTTGCCGATGGTGCCGTAATTGGCGTCGCCGGCGCTGCCGTCCTGGTGCCGGGGCGATTGCGGTTGCATGGATGGGGCCTCTGACTGACGTGACGATGAAACGAGCCGGCCCCCGACCGCGTGGGCCGGAGGCCGGTCACCTCAATATCATCCCGTTGGTGTCAGATCATCTTGTGCGAGACGTTCTTGGCCACCGTGTAGCATTGCAGCCCTTCGGTGCCGCCTTCACGGCCATAACCGCTGTCCTTGACGCCGCCGAACGGCGTCTCGGCGACCGAGGCGACGAAGTGGTTGATCGAGAGATTGCCGACTTCGACCTCGTTGGCGAGCCGGTCGGCATTGTGTGACGATCGCGTGAAGGCGTAGGCGGCAAGGCCGTATGGAAGGGAGTTGGCCTTCTCGATCGCCTCGTCCAGGCTGCGCACGGGATTGACCAGCGCCAGCGGGCCGAACGGCTCGTCGCGCATGGCGCGGGCGTCGTCCGGAAGCTCAGCGAGCACGGTCAGCGGGAAGAAATAGCCGCGATTGCCGATGCGCTGGCCGCCCGCCAGCACTTTCGCGCCCTTGGCCTTGGCGTCGGCGACGAGAGCTTCCATCGCCTCGATGCGGCGCCCGTTCGCCAGCGGCCCGAGCTGGGTCGACGGATCGAGGCCGTTGCCGACCTTCAACTGCGCGGCCTTCTCGGCAAAGGAGTCGGCAAATTGCCGATAGACCTCCTCCTGCACGAAGAAGCGCGTCGGCGCGACGCAGACCTGCCCCGCGTTGCGCGATTTTCCCGCAACCGACGTCGCGGCGGTCGTGGCCGGATCGACGTCGTCGCAGACGATGACGGGGGCGTGGCCGCCGAGCTCCATGATCGCGGGCTTCATATGGCGGCCGGCCATCTCGGCGAGCGATTTGCCGACCGGGATCGAGCCGGTGAAGGTGATCAGCCGGATCGAGGCCTGCGGGATCAGGTGGCTCGAAATCTCGGCCGGGTTGCCGAACACGAGGTTTAAGACTCCGGGTGGCAGGCCGGCGTCGTGAAACGCGCGAACGAGCTGCACCGCGCCGGCCGGTGTCTCCTCCGATGCCTTCAGGATGATGGAGCAGCCCGACGACAGGGCGCCCGCGACCTTGCGCGCCGGCGAGCTCATCGGGAAATTCCACGGCGAGAACGCCGCGACCGGGCCGATCGGCTGGCGCAGCACGGTGTGGCGCATGCCGTCCTCGCTCGGGATCACGCGGCCGTACATTCGCAAGCCCTCGGTCGCGTCCCATTCGATGATGTCGCAACCGCGCAGGATCTCGAGCCGGGCCTGGTCGAGCGGCTTGCCCTGCTCAAGCGTCATCGCCACCGCCATCTCGTCGGCGCGCGCGCGGATCAGGCTCGCGGCCTTGAGGATGATCTGGGTGCGCTTGGCGGGCGAGGTCTTGCGCCAGACCGCGAAGCCGCGCTCGGCCGCGGCGATCGCGTCATCGAGATCGGCGATCGTCGCCGTCGGCACCGTGCCGAGCACCGTCTCGTCCGCGGGATTGAGCACGGGCTGGCCATCGGCCCGCTTCCAGCGGCCGTCGATATAGAGCTCGATAGAGGGGTAGCCGGTCATGACGTTTCCTTTGGCAGCGTTATATTCCATCAGATATAAAGCGCGGACCGGACAGGTGAGTCAATTCCAGCCCCGGAAAGGCAGGCATCGGCTTCGCGCAAGGCGCGCCTGGTCGATAGGGTTTGACCGAGAAGCGATTCTGACGTGCAATCCGCGCGGCTTCAAAGTGTTCCAAGAGTTCATTCGCGGTGGAGTGCGATCATGAAAAGCGTCATCGTCACGGGCGGCAGCGGCAAGGCGGGCAGGGCGACCATTCGTGAATTGCTGGACCATGGCTATCAGGTGATGAACGTCGACACCGCGGCGCCGGCCGAGCCGCTCTGCCATTTCATGAAGACCGATCTCAACGATCTCGGTCAGACGGTCGATGCGCTGCGGCTGATGGCGGGCACCATCGACCGCCGCCGCATGGCGATCGGCGAGCCGCCGGCCGTGATCCATCTCGCCGGCATTCCGGCGCCGGGTCTCGCGCCGGATGCGACCGTCTTCCAGAACAACATGATGACGACCTACAATGTGTTCAGCGCCGCGGTCCGCGCCGGGCTGAAGCGCGTGGTGTGGGCATCGAGCGAGACGGCTTATGGTATCCCCTTCACGCGCAGCCCGCCGCTGTTCGCGCCGATCACGGAAGAACATCCGCTCGCGCCGGAATCAGGTTATGCGCTGGCCAAGGTGCTGTGCGAGCGCGCGGCATTCGAGATGAACCGCTGGAATCCCGGCACGGTCTTCGTGGGCCTGCGCATCTCCAACATCTTCGAGGAGAAGGACTACGCGGCGATTCCCACGTTCTGGAATGATCCGGCGACGCGGCGCTGGAATCTCTGGAGCTGGGTCGACGCGCGCGACGTCGCGCAGGCCTGCCGGCTCGCGATCGAGGCCGATCTGTCGGGAGCGGAAGTGTTCACCATCGCGGCCGCCGACTCTTTGATGAAGACGCCGAGCCGCGACCTGATGGCGGCGCATTTCCCGAATGCCGAGATTGCCGACAGGCTGGGGGACTTCGAGACGCTGCTGTCGATCGAGAAGGCGCGCCGGATGCTCGGCTACTCGCCACGGCACGGCTGGCGGAGCTGACGGAACCGGCACATCAAGGGAAACGAATCGCAACACCGCTGCTGCTGGGAATTGCGACCGGCTGAGCCATGGAACATCCTCCGAGCCGTGCTCGTTGGGCAAGAACCATCGCACGGAGAGCGGGATGTCCTGGCTAGGCAAATGGCGCAACCAATTCGGCTCGATCGTCGACATTACGAGCGATAGCGGTGGCCGCATTGAGGGCACCTTCGAAACGGCGCTCAAGGACAGCGGGTTTTACGGCCAGACCGTTTCGATCGTTGCGTGCACCAGGGAAACTGCATCGGGTTTTCGTCGGTCGGGTGCTCGCCGACCGGCGACCGCGTGGTGTCCTACACGGGCCTGCTGCGCGACGGCAAAATGGAGACCACGTGGTTTGTGGTCGCGGACAAGACGCTCTCGGCGGGCAAGGAAGGCGAGCCCGCAACGTTGAAACCGACGAATTGGTGGCGGCCCGTTTCGACCAATATCGACACTTTCGAGCGCGTCAAATAACGGCCGTACTTACGCCTTCGCGTTCGGCTGAGCGCCGAAATCCGGCGCGCTGACCTGCCGGAGCCAGTGGCCGAACACCTGATCGGCGCGGGCCGAGAGACCGTTCGCGTGCCGCCGTGTGGCCGTTCTCAATTCCGCCACCGAAATCCCGGACGCCGCCAGCTCGACGGTGTGGCCGACATACCATTCCTCGAGTTGACGCGGATCGGCCTCCAGGTGGAACTGGAGCGCCAGCGCATTGCGCCCGAAGGCGAAGGCCTGGTTCTCGTAATTGTCGTTCGAGGCCAGCCGCGTGGCACCCGATGGGAGCTCAAAGCTGTCGCCGTGCCAGTGCAGGACGACGGCGTCGCGGTCCTGCAGGGCACTGATGCAGGATGACCTGCCCGCATCGGTCAGGTCGACCGTCCCCCAGCCTATCTCCTTCACCGGTCCCTTGAACACGCGGCTTCCGAGCGCCTTCGCCATGAGCTGGCTGCCGAGGCAAATCCCGAGCGTCGGCAGGTTCCGGGATAATCTGTATTCGATCAGCGCGATCTCGGATGTCAGGAAGGGATAGTCATCGGTCTCGTAGACCCCGATCGGGCCGCCGAGGACGACGACGAGGCCGGCGTGCCGGATCGATCGATGCGTGAGATCGTCGACGGCGGCTTCGCAGAACGAGACGTCCCAGCCTTCGCGTTCCATGACCGGGGCCAGCAGGCCCAGATCCTCGAAAGCCACGTGGCGCAGGGCGACGGCGGGTCGTCGGGTTCGGATCACCGGAAAAGCCTGTTGGTGGAGCGAGCCGCTGGCGGCTCAGTTGGGGGCGATGCGGCCGGGATGATAGCTGGCCGTGAGGGCCTCGCCCAGCTCATGCTGCATCTTCGGTTGCATGGCGAAGCAGACGCTGAAGCCGTCCGTGGTCCGCAGCGTGACCATGCGGCCGCCGGCCTCGGATGATTGCTCGACCGCCCAGGACGCCAGCGGATAGGCGTAGCGCAGCGTATGGTCCTGATAGCGACAACGCAGCGCCTGGGTGATCAGGTCGGGCAAGGTCATGGCCAGCGCGCCGGCCTGCTCCAGCGGCACCCGGACCCTGGCCGGCGCCCCATGCGCATCGGTGAAGCCGAGGACGACCGCGCTGCCGTCCGGCGCGACCTCGCATGTCGTGAGCGATTGAGGTTCGATGTCCATCGAGAGTGGCTCTATCGTTATATTAATATGAATATAGCGATAGATCGCATGCCTCGTCCAGCCTCGGAGCCGAAATCATGCTGAAACTGGCAACCGGCGGGCGGACGCTTCATCCGTCCACCGGCGCGGCCGTTCCTTGGCCTGACGCTATTTCGGCAGCGCCACCGGCTTGAGCGCGAAGGGGCCGGGATCCTTGCCCTTGTTGTCGCCGATGATGTAGGACAGCTTGCCCTCCGCGACCCAGCCGATGTCGCCGACCTGCGTCACCGAGACGGGCTCGGCGAGACCATCCTGGATCGTCTCGACCTGGGCCTCGTCGCCCTTGACCGTGACCTTGTCGAGGCGCCCGGCGCCCTCGATCAGAAGGAAGCCGTCGCCGAAGGCCCGCATCGCATCCGCATGATCGATCGCGCGCGAGGGTTTCAGCTCAGACACGGCACCGGCCTTGCCGTCCTTCACGGCGATCTTGAACAGCTTTGCCGGGATGAAGGTCGTGACGTAGAGATTGCCGTCCGCGCCGACGGCAATGCCGTCCAAGCCCACGCCATCCTTTGCCGGCGCCAGGAGCGGGTCGGTCGCGAAGATCTCGAGTGCCGTGCCGCCCGGCTTCAGGCTATAGACGTTGGGCGCAAAGGAGTCCGAGACATAGGCCGTGCCGTCGCTGCCGACGGCGATGTCGTTGCAGAGCGACTTCGGATCGGCGAGGGCAAAACTGCCCTTCGGCGCACCGGTCTTGAGGTCGAAGGTCTTCAGCCACGCCCCCTTGACGTCGCTCGGTCCGGGCACGCCGAACCCGCTGATGTCGTTGGAGCAGACATAGAGC
>NZ_JAFAVV010000825.1 GCF_019242285.1 Bradyrhizobium sp. | reverse complement strand
AGTTCAATCGCAACAAAAATCGTGCCACAATTGTCCGCGGTGGGCGTGCCTTGGGTCGATGCTTGCATCTGGCTCTCCGATGGTTCGAGTCGTGGAAAACCCAAACCTACCGGAAGGGCTCGCTCACCGCTCCCCCATGGAATCTACCGCAGTTCGCACGATCGCCCCTACTGCGGCACCATGGTCTCCTTCACGGCGGCGACGAGCTGGCTCAGCGTGAAGGGTTTTGGCAGGAAGTCGAATTGCTGGCCCTCGGGCAGGCTCTTCTCGAAGGCGTCCTCGGCATAGCCGGAGACGAAGATGAACTTGATCTCGGGGTTCTTCTCGCGCATCGCCTTGAGCAGCGTCGGGCCGTCCATCTCCGGCATCACCACGTCGGAGACGACGAGATCGATGGCGCCAGCCTGCTCCTCCAGCATCTCCATCGCCTCGATGCCGTTCTCCGCCTCGACCACGGTGTAGCCGCGCGAGCGCAGGCCCCGGGCGTTGAGCGCGCGCAGGCCCTCCTCGTCCTCGACCAGCAGGATGGTGCCCTGGCCGGTGAGATCGGTCCGCGGCTTCTGCTCGGGCCTGGCCGCGCCGTTGGTGGCCGGCGCCTCGGCTTCCGTCTCCTGCGCGGCGATGTGCCGCGGCAGGAAGATCTGGAACGTCGTGCCCTTGCCTTCCTCGGAATCGACGTAGATGAAGCCGCCGGTCTGCTTGATGATGCCATAGACCGTCGACAGCCCGAGGCCGGTGCCCTTGCCGACCTCCTTGGTGGAGAAGAACGGTTCGAAGATCTTCTCGCGGATGTCGAGCGGGATGCCAGTGCCGGTATCGGCGATCTCGATGCGGACATAGTCGGCCGCCGGCATGCCCTTGTAGGCGAGCTGCACGGCGTCGGCCGCGGTGATGTTGGCGGTGCGCACCGTCAGTGTGCCGCCGTCGGGCATCGCGTCGCGCGCATTGACCGCGAGGTTGACGATCACCTGCTCGAACTGCGAGACGTCGACCTTGACCGGCCACAGGTCGCGGCCGTGCACGAAGTCGAGCTTGACCTTCTCGCCGATCAACCGGCGCAGCAGCATGGTGAGGTCGGAGAGCGCGTCGCCGAGGTCGAGCACCTGCGGCCGCAAGGTCTGCCGGCGCGAGAACGCCAGCAGCTGCCGTACCAGCGTGGCGGCGCGGGTCGCGTTCTGCTTGATCTGCATGATGTCCTGGAACGACGGATCGGTCGGCTTGTGCGCGTTCAAGAGGAAGTCGTTCGCCATCATGATGGCGGACAGCACGTTGTTGAAGTCGTGGGCGATGCCGCCGGCGAGCTGGCCGACCGTCTCCATCTTCTGCGACTGGTTGATCTGGATCTCGAGCGCGCGCCGCTCGGTGGTTTCCAGGAGATAGACGATCGCGGCCTCGGTATCGCGCTCGTCCTGCTCCACGGTGGTGACGAAGAACTGGCCCCAGCGCTCGCGGGCGCCTTCCAGCAGCACCTCCACCGGGGCGATGTCGCCCTGCCCCTCCGCGGCCTGATTGATCGCGGCAATCAAATGATGGCGGTCGCGGGAGTTGACCGCGCGGACAATCGACTTGTTGGCGGCGCCGTCGGCAGAGAGACTCTGGGCGAGCTTGGCGAAGCGGGCATTGGCGCGCACCACGGCGCCGTCGCGGTCGACCGTGGCGATCGCCATCGGGGTGTGGTCGAAGAAGCGCATGAAGCGCACCTCGGCGGCGCGCTCGGGATCGGAGCGCTCGTCGCGGGCGCGGCTGATCACCAGCGTGCGCGAGGGGCCCGGCACCCCGTCGGCGCCGAAGGCGAGCTTGTGGTAGAGCCGGACCGGCACGGTCTTGCCGCCGCGCATCTTGAGGTCGATGTCGAACACCTCGGTCTTGACCTCGCCGGGCACGGCGACGATCGAGGTCAGCAGCGAGGCGCCGTCGCCGGAGACGATGTCGGTGAGCTTGAGCCCGCCCGAGCCGATCTCGGCGAGATCGTAGTCGAGCCAGTTCGCCAGCGTCGCGTTGACATAGGCGAGGTCGCCCGCGGCATTGACCGAGAAGAAGCCGCAAGGCGCGTGGTCGAGATATTCGATGGCGTGCTGCAGCTCCTGGAACACGTCCTCCTGGCGCTCACGGTCGCGGGTGATGTCGGAGATCGACCATACCGCGTAGCGCGCCTCGCGCTTGCTGGTTCCGAGCGGGCGGACCCGCATCCTGAGCCAGCGGCCGTTGGTGCCCTCGCCGGCGATCCGCACCTCCTCCTGCTGGCGCTTGCCTTCCCGCGCCGCCTTCAGGAGGCGGAACACCGCCTCCGAGACGTCGGGGTTGCCGATGAAGACCCGCTCGACCGGGCGCGCGTCCTGGGCGCTGGCCGCCCCGGTCAGCGCGAGATAGGCCGGGTTGCAATAGGCCAGATGGCCGCGGGCGTCGGTCACGGCGAGGCCGTCGGCGGCGTGATCGGGGATCCGGCTCATCACGGGGTCGTCGTCGGTGCGATCGGCGAAGCGCACGATCCCGGCCGCGAAAGCGAACAGGCTGAACAGCCCGACCATCGCCAGCACCGCGAGAAGCCCGAGAATATAGGGCTGCGCCTGCGCCCGCCCGATGGTCATCAGCGCGACCGCGACCGCCACCAGCGACGCGGCCACCACCAGCACCAGAAGGATGCTGCCGCTCCGCGCCCGCGGTTCGTGCGCGGTCATGGACTCCCCGGACAAGTCATTCTCGGTCTCGACGGTCATGGCACCGGGCATGGGTGATTCTGGCGCGCATTCTAACGCACCTCGCCCTCCAGTGCCTGAATCGGGGCCGCCAGCGCAAGCCCGTCCAGCGGTTATTTCATCGATTCCCGTGGATTTTCAGGCCTTTCCTGTCCCGGGGTCAGGGCTGCCGGCCGGACAGGTTGCGCTTGAGCCCCATGACGTAGCCGATGATCTCGGCCACCGCATGATAGTGCTCGACTGGAATTTCCTCGTCGATCTCGACCGTCTTGTACAGCGCGCGCGCCAGCGGCACGTTCTCGACGATCGGAATGTCGTGGGCCTTGGCGATCTCCCTGATCTTGAGCGCGATGTTGTCCTGGCCCTTGGCGACGCAGATCGGCGCCGGCATGCCGCGGTCGTATTGCAACGCCACCGAGAAGTGAGTCGGGTTGGTGATGACCACCGAGGCCTTCGGCACCGCGGCCATCATGCGCTTCTTCATCCGCGCCACGCGCAATTGACGGATGCGGCCCTTGATATGGGGATCGCCTTCGGACTGCTTGAACTCCTCCTTCATCTCCTGCAGCGACATCTTCTGCCGCTCGTACCAGGTCCGGTACTGGAACACATAATCGAGGATCGCGACCAGCGCGAGGATCGCGACCACCGAGCCCATCAGGTGGATCGTCATCGACGAGGTGATCGACAGCAGCGCGGAGGGGTCGAGCCGCACCAGCGATTCGAGCCGAAGCCGCTCCGGCCACAGGATCATCGTCATGACCGCGCCGAGCGCGGCCAGCTTGAACAGGCCTTTGCCGAAATTGACCGCAGCCTGCTTGCCGAAGATGCGCTTGGCGCCGGCGGCCGGCGAAATCTTGCTGAACTTCGGCTTCAGCGATTCCGCCGACCAGACGAGGCGGTGCTGCAGCATGTTGCCGGCGATCGCCGCCAGCGCCAAAAACAGGAGCGGCACGCCGACGGCGGCGATGACGGCATATTCGAGGCTGCGCGCCAATGCCAGGAGGCCAGGCCCGTCGGTCCTGATCATCCAGGATTTCGCGATCAGGTTCTGCATCGGAACCAGGATGCCGCCGCCGATCGACCCGGAGAAGGTCGACAGCACGAGCGTCGCGCCCGCGATCACGAACCAGGTGTTGATCTCCTGGCTCTTGACGACGTCCCCGCGCTCAGCCGCCTCGTCGAGACGTTTTTGCGTGGGGTCTTCTGTCTTGTCCGAGCTGTCGCCGTCTTCCGCCACGGTCTTCGACCTCTACTTGAGCGGGATCATGTCGTGCATGACGCCGATGAAATAATCGAGATAGCTTCCCATCATCGCGGCGAGCACCAGCGCGAAGATCAAGAAGCCCGCGAAGATCGACAGCGGCACGCCGACGAAGAACACCTGCATCTGCGGCATCAGCCGCGCCAGCACGCCGAGCCCGATGTTGAAGACGAGGCCGAACACCAGGAACGGCGCAGCGAGCTGCAGGCCGATCCGGAACGCGGCGGCGAAGGCGCGGGTCGCGAGCGCCGCAACGTCGCCGCTCGCCATGGTCTCGCCGGGCGCGAAGATCGCGTAGCTGTCGTTCAGCGCGGCGATCACGAGATGGTGGCTGTCGGTCGCAAACAGCAGCGTCACGCCGAGGATGGTCAGGAAATTGCCGATCAGCACGCCCTGCTGCCCCTGGGTCGGGTCGATCGAGGTGACGAAGCCGAGCCCCATCTGCTGGGCGATCACGCTGCCGGCGACCTGCAACGCGGCGAGCGTCACGCGCGCTGTCGCGCCGAGCACGATGCCGATGACGATCTCGTGCAGCATCAGCACCAGCAGCGAGGTCATCGACTGCAGGTCGACGTGATAGGCGTTGCGGTGCAGCGGCAGGAAGATCAGCGTGAGCAGGAGCGCGATCGACAGCTTGATGCGGACCGGGATGTTGGACTCGCCGAGCCCCGGCATCAGCATCACCATCGCGCCGATCCGCGCGAACACCAGCATGAAGGTGGCCGCGAGTACGGGCAGCAGGGAGACGTCGATGCGCATGGCGGCATATTTGCCTCAGCCGCCGATGATTCGCGACGATATCCGCATCATGTGGGCGTGCAGCGAGTCGGCCATGAACGGCAGCGCCAAGAGCAGCGTGACGAAGATCGCCAGGATCTTCGGCACGAACACCAGCGTCTGCTCCTGGATCTGCGTCAGCGCCTGGAACAACGACACCACGACGCCGACCACGAGGCCGACCATCATCAGGGGCGCCGACACGATGACGATGGTCCAGATCGCGTCACGCGCCACGTCGAGGGTTTCCGCACCGGTCATCTACATGGTCCCTTTGTCAAATCATTCACCGTCATTGCGAGCGAAGCGAAGCGATCCATGGTTCAGCGCATGCCGATGGACGGATTGCTTCCTCGCTTCGCTCCTCGCAATGACGCGGCTCGCAACGGCGACAAGCGTTCAGATCGTCATCTTCATGACGTCTTCGTAGGACTGGATCACCCGGTCGCGCACCGAGACCAGCGTCGAGACCGCGACGTCGGTCTCCGCCACCGCGGTGACCACGTCCATCACATTGGCTTTGCCGTTCGCCATGGCCATGGTCTGCGCGTCCGACTTGCGGCCGGCCTCCATGACGCTGCCGACGGCATCCTTGAGCAGCGCGGCGAACGACGGGCCGCTCGAGTCCGTACTCTTGCCGGCGCCGCCGGAATCCAGGATGCGGGCGAGATTGGCATAGGCGTTGGCGGCGACGGTGGGGGAAGCCATGGCTCAAGGGTTCCTTCAGCTCTTGAGGATGTCGAGCGTGCGCTGGATCATGCGCCGCGTCGCACCGATGATGTTGAGGTTGGCCTCGTAGGACCGCTGCGCGTCGCGCAGGTCGGTCATTTCGACCACCGTGTTGACGTTGGGATATTTGACGTAACCGTTCTGGTCGGCGGCCGGATTCGACGGCTCGTATTTGGTGCGGAACGCCGTGGGGTCGGGCGCGACCTTGCCGAGCTTGACCACTTGGGCGTCGAGCGCACGGTCCAGTGCGGTGGAGAAGGTCGGAACCTTGCGGCGATAGGGATCGCCGCCGGCGGTCGGCGCGGTGGAATCGGCGTTGGCGATGTTCTCCGAGATCACCCGCATCCTGCCGGCCTGCGCGCGCAGGCCGGAGGTGGCGATCCCCATCGAGCGGACGAAATCGCTGCTCTTGTCGTCGGTCATGCCCCGCCCTTCCCACCCTTAGTTCCGGACCTAACCCTTGCCGATCGCGGTCTTCAGAAGATGCAGGCTCTTGGTGTAGAGCTGCGTCATCGCCGCATAGTCCATCTGGTTGTTGGAGACCTTCATCATCTCCTCTTCCAGGCTGACGGCGTTGCCGGCGGGCCGGGTCTCGAAGCCCGCCCGCTTGTTCTGGTCGAAACTCTGCTCGCCTCCACCCGCCGGGGTGATGTGCGAGTTGCTGGTGCCCGCCAGCGGCAGCGCGCCCGCCGTGCCGGTCGCGGCGCCCGACGCATCGAGCTTGGGTTCCACCAGATCGCGCGGCCGAAAGTTCGGCGTATCGGAATTGGCGACGTTCTCCGACAGCAGGCGCTGGCGCTCCTGGTGCCACAGCATCTTGGTGCGCATCGCCGACAAGGCAGGAAGATCACTGATGGACATCGCGCCGCTCCGTTCTCGCCCCTGCAGCGGATCGCCGGAAGGTAGGCAGAATTTGCCGCGTGCATGGTTAACAACGGGTTAAGCGAAACGGCATCGGGGTACGACGAGGCGTTGTCGGACACCGCGCGAGACGCGCAATGACGTGCAATTTCGCCACGAAATATCCATTACCCCCGTTGGCACACGGTATCGCATGTCCCAAGAAGTGGTTTGGCCCGGACGATTCATAGGTTATTAAGGTAGTGGGCGGCAGTTCCTGCCGTAGGGTGTTAAGACTTCGTTCCCGGCCTCAGGCTTGTTCGCCAGTTGATCCGCCACTCGGCGCGCCGTGCCGCGAAACGAAGGCTCGATGTAAAGCGGGATTGGCTGGGGACTTGGCATGCAGGCAGTGACGTTCTTCTTCGCCTTTGTGGCGGTACTGGCCCTGATCGGTCTTGCCGCCTGGCTGGTCCGTCGATTCGCTGGCAATCGTCTCGGCGCCCCTCCAAATCGTGGGCGCATGCCGCGCCTCGCTGTGATCGACGCTGCCGCAGTGGACGGACGCCGCCGCCTGGTGCTGGTGCGGCGCGACAACGTCGAGCACCTGTTGATGATCGGCGGCCCGACCGACATCGTGGTCGAGTCCAACATCGTGCGCGCGGGCGCGAGCCGTGAGCAATTGCCGCAGCGGCCGACCCCCGCCGCCGCGGAACCGCCAGCGCGTATTGCGCCATTGGCCGAGGCCTGGATGGACACCGAACACGCGCGCACGCCGGAGCATGCCCGGGTCGACGCGTTCAATCATGGCGAGCCGCCAATGCCGGAGCCGCCGCCGCGGCCCACGCGTCCCTCCTTCGCCGACGAGATGCGCCGTCCAGTGCCGACGCCGCCGCCTCCGCTGCCGGATCGGCGCAGCGATGCGCTGGCGGCCTTCAATTTGGAGCAGATGGGCCAGCGTCCGGAGCCGCCGCGGCCGGAACCCAGGCTGGAACCCAGACCCGACACCAGGTCGGCAGCAAGAACCGAACCCAGGATCGAGCAGCGGCCAGAGCCATCCGTCCTGCCACGGACTGAACGGACTGAACCGCGGGCGGAGCCGCGCGCGGAACCGAGCCTCATCGAGCCAAGGGCGGAGCCCCGCGCCGAGCCGAGGCCTGAGCCGCGTCTGGAGCCCAGGCCTGAGCCGCGTCCTGAACCCAGGATGGAACCCCGGGTCGAGCCCAGGCCCGAGACGACGGCACCGCGCCTGCCACGCGGCGAGCCGTTGACGCCGCGTGCCGCACGCCCGGTCGAAGCGCCGAAGCCGCCACCGTTGCGGACACCGGAGCGGGCCGCTGCTCCTCCGACGCCGCCTGCTCCTCCGACGCCGACCACCGCCGACCAGAATCTCGCCGAGATGGCTCAGCGTCTCGAAGCTGCGCTGCGCCGGCCGAATGATTCGTCGGCACTGCTGCCGATGCCTGCGGAACCGCCGCCAGTGCGCGCTGCGCAGCCGCCGCCAGTGCGCGCCGCGCAACCGCCGCCAGCGCGTCCCGCATCGCGCAGTGAGCCGCCGCCGATACCACCGGCGCCACCTGCTCCGCCGGCCGCGCCATCGCCGAGAACCAACTTCGAGAATCTGGAAGACGAGATGGCCTCCCTACTCGGTCGACCGCGGTCGTCCTCGTCGTCATCGTGAGCTTGGCACGACCCCCGCGTAGAGTTCTGTTCCTCCTCGTCCTGATCGCAGCCGGCCTGCTGGCCGGCGCTGCGCGCGCGCAGGACATCAGCATCAATCTCGGCGGCGCCGGTGGTGGCGGGGTCACCGAGCGCGCCATTCAGCTGATCGCACTGCTGACGGTGCTGTCGATCGCGCCGTCGATCCTGGTGATGATGACGTCGTTCACCCGCATCGTGGTGGTGCTGTCGCTGCTGCGCACCGCGATGGGCACCGCGACCGCGCCGCCGAACTCCGTCATCATCGCGCTTGCGATGTTCCTCACCGCCTTCGTCATGGGGCCGGTGCTGCAGAAATCCTACGACGACGGCATCCGGCCGCTGATCGCCAACCAGATCACCGTGGAGGACGCGCTGCAGCGCGCCTCGGTGCCGCTGCGCGGCTTCATGGAAAAGAACGTGCGCGAAAAGGACCTCAAACTGTTCATGGATCTCTCGGGTGAGCCGCCGCCTGCGACGCCCGACGAGCTGTCGCTGCGCATCCTGGTGCCGGCCTTCATGATCTCGGAATTGCGCCGCGCCTTCGAGATCGGCTTCCTGTTGTTCCTGCCTTTCCTGATCATCGACCTCGTGGTCGCCTCCGTCCTGATGTCGATGGGCATGATGATGCTGCCGCCGGTCGTGGTGTCGCTGCCGTTCAAGCTGATCTTCTTCGTGCTGGTCGACGGCTGGTCGCTGGTCGCCGGCAGCCTGGTGCAGAGCTACGGGGGTTCGTGACCGTCATTGCGAACGGAGAGCCGTCGGCTGCACTGCGCTCCTACCCTGTCACATCGTACTGCTTGCTCAGATGATCCCCGATCTGCACCAGCATCGCGACGCATTCGGGATAGCCGGGTCTGGCCGCGGTCGCCGCGTCGGCGCTGGCGCGGAACTCCCAGCCGTCGCCGTCGCGCACGATCGAGATCACCATCGCCTCCGGACAGTCGGCGTGCACCTTCAGCTCCGCCCTGGCCATGGCGACGAGCTCGGCTTCGGTCTTGACGGGTCTGGCCATGATGGGCGGCTTTCGATCGATGAAGTGGAAGCCACAGGTTGCCGGTTTGCGCGCCCGCTGTCGAGGGGCTAGCCGCCCGTCCGCAAGGTGCCGACGATCTGCGGCAGCGCGCCGGTCTGATCATGATCGGTCTTCACCGAATCCTTCGATTCCGGCGACCAGGCGTTGACGTCGGGGAAGCGGACCTTCATCTCGCGAATGAAGCCGTCGAGCGTGTCGACGCCTGCCGCCATCCTGGCGATCGCCGCGAAGTCCGAGCTCGAGGACGCAACCGGCTTGCTCGCGATGTCGAACGCGACCTTGTCCGCCTCGCCGCTCATCAGCGGCGCGTATTTCTCGCGGAAGCGCGCCAGCCCGATTGCGTCCTCGGCCAGCGCGTAGCCCACTACGGCGCGGATGATATCCCCCTTCTCGACCGCGTTGAGCGGCTTGAAATCGCGCCAACGGTCGCCGTAATGGAGCTCGATCTGCTCCGAAGCTTCGCGCCAGCGCCGCGCCGCCCAGTAGATGTCGGAGCGAAGGCGGATCGCCTCGCGCCCGCCGATATTGGAGATGATGTCGAGCGCGAGGTCGTGACGGCCGACGTCACTCTGCGCGCGCGCCTCGAGCAGCAGCCGCTGCTGACGCAGTTCGCCGGAGAGATCGGCAATGCGGGTCGAACGCAGCGCCGCAATCGCCAAGTCCGGCTTTCGGTTCGTGAGATAGACCATCGCGAGCTTGGCGGCGACCTGGGCGCGCGCGGCACCCTCTAGTCGATGTTCGATCTGGTATTGCAGGAGCTCGGCGGCCTGGTCCAAGAGGTCGACGGCGACCAGCCGGTCCGCAAGCCGCCGGATCATCTCGTCGCCGCGGCGGCCGATCGGCGTCAATTCGCGGAACTCGTAGAACAGGCTGAGCGCGTCGATCGGCGGAAGGTTGTCGCCCTTGGTGCTCAGGAAGATCTGCGAGAACAGCGCCGAAGCGGAATCCTGGGCCTGGCGCGATGCCTCGGAATTGGGCTGCAGCTTGGTCGCCGTGCGCGCCGCGGCAAGCGAGTCGGCGTAGCGGCCGGTGTCGTTATAGATCTGCGCGAGCATCTGCAGGGTCTTCACCTCGATGTCGTCGCCGCGCCAGGTCATCGACAGCGTCTCGAGCTCACGCAACGCATCGGCCTGGCCGATCTCGTCGCGCTTCTGCTTCAACGCGATCTCCAGCACCTTGGCCTCTGCCGCCGCCTCGCGGTCGAACGAGACGACCGCGAACCTGTAGTCGTCCAGCGCGTCCTTGTCCTGGCCCATCGCCTGGGCCAGCCGCCCGCGCAACACCGCGACTTCCGGCTTCATGTCGTCCGGCACGCCGATCACGTCGAGCTCGGCGCGCCGCTTGGCGGCGCCCGCATAGTCCCTCACCTCGAGCGAGGCCCGCATCGCATCCGCCGTGACGATGCGCTGCATGTCGAGCGGCAGCGAGGCGATCGCGAACTCGACGTTCTTGAATTTCTCGCGTGCATCGGCCCATTTGCGCTGGCGCGCATAGGCCAGCGCCTTCCATAGCTGGGAGTCGTAGCTCTTGCCGATCACCGGGCTCGCGAGATCCTTCAGAGCCAGGTCCGACCGGCCGGACAGGATGCTCGCCACTGCATGCAGGTTCACGGCGACGCCTTCCTCGGGCTTCGGACCAGGATCCGCCAGCAGATACTCCGTCGCCCCCTTGGCTTCCGGATACATGCCGCGCGCCATGTAGAACCGGGCCAGGGTGAGACGCGCCTCGGAGCGACGCTCGGGATTCGCGTTCGCCAGGGTGAGGATCAGCCCATCCAGGCGGCGCCTGAAATTCTCGGTCTGATCCTTGCGCCACTGCTCGAGATCGAACATCGGCCGCACGGCCACCGGGGCGCGTTCGGCGGCGGCGTCGACCGGCGACAGCGTCAGGCCGCCCGGCCTGCCGAGGATGACCTTGTCGGGAGCGATCTCGACGCGGACCTCGTCGGAATTCGGACGGATCGCGACGCCATGAGCGGAATCGAGCAGCGAGAATTCGACGAAATCCTGCCGCTTGATGAAGCCGCGGACCGGCGGCGGCACGGTCACGACCAGCAGCGTGTCGCCGGCGTCCGGGTCGAGGATCCGGTGCTGGAGCGCCGGGTTGGCCAGCGGCACTACGAGATTGGCGAGCGCCGGATCGGTGATGTTGCGCAGGACCATCAGGGGCTGCGGCGGGGTCATCACCTTGTCGGCAAAGCTCAGGGTCCAGCGCGCGCCAGAGCTCCGCTCGTCGCCGCTCAGCGAATGCATCAGCGGCCGGTTCAGGCGGATGCGAACGGCCTGACCGTGCTCGAGCGGCATCCTGGAAACCTCGCCGACCTTGGTGCGGATCGGCTCGACGTCGAGCGGCCGGGTGGAATCGAACACCACCCAGACGGTGTCGCCGCGGCGGAACGACGCCGCCGGCGTTGCTGTCGGAAAGGAGAAGGTTACGCGCAGACCGTCGCTGTCGCGCAGGGCGTCGACGGTCGCGGCCTCCTCGCCCGGCTTGGCGACTGATGCCGGCTCCGCCGGCTTGGCGATCGATGCCGGCTCCGCTTCGGCCGCCTTCTTCGGCGCCTCGCCCGAGGCGGGTGCGGCTTTTGGCGTGTGCGCAACTGCCGGCGGCGCGTCCTTCGGCGCCGCCGAAGCGGCCTGGGCCGGCGCGTGTTCTTCGGCAGCCGGCTTCGCGGCCTCCTTGACCGCTTCCTTTGCGACGGGGACCGAGGGTTCTGGCGACATGGCCTGAGGCGCCGGCTTGGCCGCAGCCTCAGGATTGACGTCGGGCTTCGTGTCGGCCTTCACCTGTTGCGCGATCGACTCCGAGGTCGGCGGCTTGATCTCCTCGGCCGTGTGCGCGGCCGCGGACTCCTTCTCGGGCTTGTCCTCGTGCTTGGCGGCGGCGGGCGGCGTCGCGCCGTGCCCCGCCTCGACCACGGGAACGCCGCTCGCCTTGGCCCTGTCGGGCTGGAAGCCGACGTCGATGTTGTAGGTCCGCTCCTCACGGAAGGAATGCACGTCGACATCGCCGATCATGACGAGCTCGACCAGCGTCGAATCCCCTTCGACCCGCTGGTTGATCGCGGCGACGTTCGGCGGGGCGGCGATCTTGGCATCGGCAAGGTCGAACGTGAGCAGGCCGTTGAACGACACCGTCAGCTTCTGCTCGTTGAAGATCGAGGAGGCACCGACCCCGTCGGGCATGTCGAACACGAAGCGCACGAAGCTCGGCTGCACCAGGGCGCGCACGCGGACGGGCGGCCGCTTCTTCGCCGCGGCTTCAGCCCGCTGCTGGCGCAGCGCACGCTCGGCGGCGCGCGCGCGCTCGGCGAGTTCCCGTACCACCTCGATCGGCAGGCTCGGCGGCGGCCCCTTCCAGTTGTCGGGCAGGAAATCGATGAACACCCGCTCGCCGGCGGACATGGTGTTGATGGTCACCCGGCGCGCCAGCGACAGCCTCAATCCCATGCCGTCGGGATCGGCGCGCGCCGAATTGACATAGTCGGGGACTTCCTCGGCCAGCCGATCGGCGGACAGATCGACCGGCCGCTCGAACCGGATCACGACGATCGAGCCGGCAGTCGCCACCTCGGTTCCGACCTCGCGGGCGAATTTCAGCACCATCCGCGCGTAGCCGCCATTGGCGGCAAAGGTCAGATCGCCCTTCACCGGATCGGACTGCGCCGCGGCCGGAGCGGTCAGCGCGAGCAGGCAGAGGCCGCCGGCGAGGAGGAGCCAGCCACGCACGCAGCCGCCCGCGCGCCGCGCCGCGGCGCGGAGGTGCGACCCAAACCCAGCGGCTGCCATGCGCGCCATCGTGTCTTCTTCGGTCAACTCCAGCGGGGCAGTCTTGGCCCGCCAAGCACCCTAGAACAGGCGAATTAAGCGCTTGTTAAACATGCGCCTTCAATTCGACTCCGGCCTGATCAGCTTGCCCTCGATCTTGGGCAGATCGGCCTCGGGCGTGGCCTTGTCGCCGTTGGCTCGATGCGCGAGCTCAACCGTCAGCCGCTCGGCGGCCTCCGGCGACATCAATCCCATGATGTCACTCATCTTGCGCGGCGCGATCTGCGAGGCGATCTCGATCAGTACGGGCATCTCGAGCCGGTCGAACACCTTGGCCGCGTCCTTCGGCTTCATGCCCTCGTACATGGTGATGATGCCCTTGAACCGTGCGCCTTCGGCCTCGCTCTTCTGCTGGCTGGCGGCTGCGTTCTTCGCCTCGATCGACTTCATCTCGTCGACCTTGGTGTCGATGCGCTTCTCCGCGGCCTTCAGCAGGCTCTCGCGGATCTCGATCTCCCGCGCGCGCGATTCCAGCTCCTGGCGGCGCTGCTGCAATCGCTCGAGGACGGCCCGCTCGGAGGCCGAGACCGGCGTCTGGTTCTCCTCGGGATGGACGACGACGCCGTCGGGCTTGATTTCCGGCGCGGCGGGCTTCGGCGCCTCCTCCTTCGGCTTCTCCTTGGGAGCGCCGTGGGTCGAGCCGGTGATGTCGGGGTCCTGCCTGCCCGGGAAGTTCAGATTGTCCTGCGCCCAGGACCTGCGCGTCGATTTGGGATCGTAGTCGAAGACATAGCCGCCCTCGAGCACGAGGCCGGTGACCTTCAGCACCGCGAGCGCGCCGACGGCGAGCAGGACCAGCGGGATGACGCGGATGTTACGGAACGGTTTCATGCCGCAAGGCCGGACCTTCTGCGCTCGGTGAATGCCTGCGCCGCCGCGGCCACCGCCTTGGCAGCGGAGATGCGCTCGGGCGAGGCCCTGCCCGTCGCGGCCGGCTCGCTCGCCGCCGTCTCGGTCGACACCCGCTCGCTCGGCGCCGCGGCGGGCGCGGGCTCGGGCGCGGACAACGGCCGCGCCGCGATCGCGATCTTGGTCAGCCGGCGCACCACGTGGTCACCCTCGGCGAGCTGCTTCCGCAAATGCTCGGACATGTGGTTGGCCTGCGCGAGCTGACTGCCGAGGTTCTCGTTGACGTCGCGCACGGCGTGCTTCAACCCGCCGATCGCCCGCTCGGCGATCTCGGTCGCCGTGATCAGTTCACCGATCACCGCCTTCAGCGAGTGCTCGTCGGCCTTGAGCCGCTTCAGCCGCTTGTTCAGCAGCATGCAGTAGCCGATGGTCAGCACCAGCAGTACCGCCACCAGGCTCTCGATCGTCAAACCTAATGAATGGTTCATTGGGCCTCCATCAACTTGTTACGTTCGTCCGCCGTTTCGAACATCGCGAACGTGGTCCTCGGCTTGCGCAGCGGTTTCATCACGCGGATGGCGACGCGGTCGCCGACCCGCCCCATGCGCCCCTCGGTCAGGGTGACGCTGCCGCAGCGCACCGACACCAGCGTATCGGCGCGCATGTCGAGCGGCAGGGTGTCGCCGACCTTCAAGGTCATCAATTGCTTGAGCGGAATGTCTGATTCATAGAGCACGGCATCGACGGCGATCTCGGCCTGCGCCACCTCGGTCGCGAAATGGCCTTCCCAGATCGGGTCGCGGCCGAATTTCTCGCCCATGAACATCTGCAACAGGACGTTGCGGATCGGCTCGATGGTGGCATAGGGCAGCAGCAGCTCGACATTGCCGCCGCGGTCCTCCATGTCGATGCGCAGGCGCACCAGGATCGCGGCGTTGGCGGGCCGGCTGATCGCGGCGAAGCGCGGATTGGTCTCGAGCCGGTCGATCGTGAACCGCACCGGCGACAGCGGCCGGAACGCCTGCTCCGCATCGGACAACACCACCTCGACCAGGCGCTTGACCAGGTTGGTCTCGATCGTGGTATAGGGCCTGCCCTCGATGCGCAGCGTCGAGCTGCCGCGCCGGCCACCGAGCAGGACGTCGATCATCGAGTAGATCAGGGTGGAATCGACGGTGGCGAGACCGAAATTCTCCCATTCCTCGGCCTTGAACACGCTGATCACCGCCGGCAGCGCGATCGAGTTCATGTAGTCGCCGAAGCGCACCGAGGTGATGCGGTCGAGCGAGACCTCGACGTTGTCGGAGGTGAAGTTGCGCAAGCTCGTCGTCATCAGCCGCACCAGGCGGTCGAAGATGACCTCGAGCATCGGCAGACGCTCGTAGGAGACCATCGCCGAGTCGATGATCGCGCGGATGCCGGAATGGTCGTCGAGATTGACCTCGCCCGCGGTGAAGCCGAGCAGGTTGTCGATCTCCTCCTGCGAGAGCACGCGCTCGCCGGAATTCTTGTTGCCGAAGTCGCGCCCGCCGTCCTCGACCATCGCGGCCCATTGCAGGGCCATCGATTCCGTCAATTCATTGGCGGCTGCGGCTTCCGCCGCCCCGGCGGGATCCTCCGAATCGAGCGAGGCTTCCCATTGTGCGGCTATTGCATCCTGGTCGACGGGATCGTTGCCAGCCATGGTGTGTGCATCCGTCCCGCTACTGAACCACGATTTCCTTGAACAGCACCGCGCTGACCTGGCTCGGCGCCACCGCGGCGTTGACGCGCCGCGTCAGCTCCTCCTTGAGGCGGAACAGCCCGGCCGAGCCGTTGATGTCGGACGGCCTCAGCTCGCGCAGATAGGTCTGGAAGATGTCGGTGACACGCGGCAGCGACGGCTTGATCGCCTCGATATGCTTCTCCTCCTTGACCTCGAGCAGAAGCTTGACCTTGAGATACTGCACGCGCTCGCCCGGTCCGGTGACGAGGTTGACCAGCATGTCCGGCACCTCGACGAAGGACGGCGGCTTGGCCGCCACCTTCTCCTCGGCATGCTTCTCCTCGGCCCCGCCATGGCTGAAGAACATGAACCAGGTCACCGCGCCGACGCCCAGAACCCCGAGCACGGCGACGATCATGATGATGAGCTTGAGCTTGCCGCCCTTCGCGCTGGCGACGATTTCCTTGTCGCCGCCGTCGTCTTCGTTCTCTGCCATTGCCGCTCGGTCCGGTTTCGGTGAGCCCGACGGCGCCAGGAATGGCCTCGAGGCAGAGCCTCGATCGACGCGATACAACATGCCCCCGGCGCAAGACGCGCCCTTCGCACCGACGCTAAGGTAGCAATGGTTAACGGATGCTTTCTGCGGCGCATCGGGTAGGAAAAACTTGCCGGGCAAGCATGGTCAACGAGACCTTATTGCCGCCCTGCCATTCCCCAGCAAAACCAGCAACCAACTGACGGAGCTGACTTTTCCGAGTTGGCACGACCTTCGCTAACACCACAGGCGCGGACGCCCTCCGGCTTGGGAGAGCCAGGGCATCCGATCGAGGTCCGAAACGGATTCGCGGCTTGGGAGAGCCGTTCCGCCCTCGGATCGCCTCTTGAGGGGAGAACCACAACGATGGAGAACGCGCTTCTCGTCGGACTTTCGCGGCAGATGGTCCTGGAACGGCAGATGGATGTCGTCTCCAACAACCTCGCGAACGTCAACACGTCAGGCTTCAAGTCCGACCAGTCGCTGTTCGAGGAATATCTTTCCTCGCGCGCCCACGAGGACAATTTCGTGCCGAGCGACCGCCGCGTCTCCTTCGTGCAGGACCGCGGCACCTGGCGCGACTACGCCCCGGGCTCGCTGCAGCAGACCTCCAATCCCCTCGACGTCGCCATCGACGGCGCGGGCTTCCTCGCGGTGCAGACCGCCGGCGGCGAGCGCTACACCCGCGACGGCAATCTGCAGATGAACAATCTCGGCCAGCTCGTCACCCACTCCGGCGACCCCGTGCTCGGCAACTCCGGGCCGATCGTGTTCCAGCCGACCGACCACGACATCAACATCTCCCCCGACGGCACCGTGACCGTGCTGGAAGGAGCGAGCCACACCGATTCGATCCGCGGCAAGCTCCGCATGGTCTCCTTTGCGGACGCGCAGGCGCTGTTGAAGCAGGGCGACAACTACTACGCCGCGACCGGCGAGGGCGCCGCCCAGGCGGACGCGAAGTCGACGCTGCGGCAGGGCTATGTCGAGAAGTCCAACGTCAACGCGGTCACCGAGATGAGCCGGATGATCGAGGTGACGCGGGCCTACACCACGCTGTCCAACATCCTGTCGCAAGAGAGCGATCTGCACAGGAACGCGATCGAGAAGCTCGCCGACGTTCCGGCCTGAGCAACATAAGGGGTATTCGACATGCAGGCGCTCCACACCGCCGCGACCGGAATGGCGGCACAGGAACTGAACGTTCAGGTGATCTCCAACAACATCGCCAACCTCCGCACCACCGGCTTCAAGAAGCAGACCGCGGCGTTCCAGGACCTGATCTACCAGCACGTCCGCCGCGTCGGCGCGCAGGCCTCCGACCAGGGCACCATCCTCCCGGTCGGCATCGACCTCGGCGGCGGCGTCAAGACCGCCGGCACGCCGCGCACGATGACGCAAGGCACGCTCTCGCAGACCGGCAACGACCTCGACCTCGCCATCACAGGCGAAGGCTTCTTCAAGGTGCTGATGCCGGACGGCTCGTTCCACTACACCCGCGACGGCACCTTCCAGATGGACAACCAAGGCCGCATCGTCACCGCACTCGGCAACCCGGTGCAGCCGACCATCACGATTCCGCAGAACGCCTCGGGGCTCACCGTCAACCAGCAGGGCCAGGTCTCGGTGACGCTGCCGGGCTCGACCACCTCGCAGATCATCGGCCAGCTCCAGCTCACGCGCTTCATCAACAAGGGCGGCCTGCAGCCGGTCGGCAACAACGAGTTCACCGACACGCCCTCCTCCGGCGCGCCGCAGGACGGCGTCGCCAATACGGAAGGCTACGGCACCATCACCCAGGGCAGTCTCGAGCAGGCCAATGTCGACGTGGTCTCGGAGATGAGCGACCTGATCGCGGCGCAGCGCGCCTATGAGATGAACGCCAAGGTGATCTCCGCCGCCGACCAGATGATGCAGTCCACCACCGCGCTGTTCCGCTGAGGAGGCTGATCATGAATTTCCGTCGCTTCCTCCTCGCCGGCGCTCTTCTCGTCGCGGCCCCGGTCTCCGCGCTCGCCCAGTCCGGCGACGACATCATCAGGCCGCCGGTGCTGCGCGCCAGCGTCAGCGTCGCCTCCGACGTGGTGCGGATCGGCGACGTCATCGAGAACGCGGGCGCGGCCGCCGGCGTGCCGATCTACCGCTCGCCCGATCTCGGCACCACCGGCACGCTGCCAGCGGCGCAGGTGTTGAACGTGCTGCGCGCCCATCAGGTGATCGGGGTCGCCGCGGGCGACGTCAGGGAGGTCACGGTGACGCGGCTCGCGCGCACCATCACGCCGAAGGACATCCGCGGCGAGGTCGCGCGCGCGATCGAGCATCGCGGCGGGCTCGGCGACGCCGCCAATCTCAGCCTGACCTTCGACCGCGACCTGCAGGACATCCGGCTCGACGCCGCCAATGCGGGAGAGCTGCAGCCGGCCTCGGCGCATGTCGAGACCCGCACCGGCCGCTTCGACGTCAGCTTCGAGATCGCCAACGGCACTGCCGCGCCGACCCAGCTCCGTTTCACCGGCAGCGTGATCGAGACGGTGGAGGCAACCGTGCTGACGCGCAATATCGACCGCACCGAGCTGTTGAAATCCTCCGACCTCATGGTCGAGCGGCGGCCGAAGGCCGAGGTCGGCAGTGATCCTGCCCCGCGCGACCAGGTGATCGGCATGCAGATGCGCCGCCCGATGCGCGCCGGCCAGCCGCTGCGCATGGCGGACCTGGTCAAGCCCGATCTCGTGCAGCGTGACCAGCCGGTGACGGTAGTCTACCAGAGCGCCGGGCTCTATCTCACCACCCGCGGCAAGGCGCTCGATTCCGGCGCCGAGGGCGACGTCGTCAACGTGCTCAATCCGCAGTCCAAGCGCACGGTCACCGGCATCGTCACCGGCCGCGGCCAGGTGACGATCCAGATCGCCACACCGACCCCCGTTCTCGTCTCCGACACCTCGGCGATCGCCTCGAGCGACACCGAAACCACCGGCTCGATCGCAGCCGACACCACCGGCAAATGAATAGTCACCCGAAGTGAAAGTAAAAGTTCATGTCCCCCTTCAAGTATGAATTGCGGTATCAAAGGATCGCGGCCTCGGTCGCGTTGCTGACGGTCTTGAGCGCCGCCGGCGGCTGCTCCTCGATCGATCGCCTGTCGCAGATCGGCGAGAAGCCGAAGCTCAATGAGATCGAGAACCCGACCACGCAGCCCGGCTACAAGCCGGTGTCGATGCCGATGCCGAAGCCGGAGACGGTGTCCTACAATCCGAACTCGCTGTGGCGCAACGGCTCGCGCGCTTTCTTCAAGGACCAGCGCGCGCACCAGATCGGCGACATCCTGACGGTGACCGTCAACATCACCGACCAGGCCAATTTCGCCAACGAGACCCAGCGCAGCCGCACCGCCAAGGAGGATTCCGGCATCACCGACTTCATCGGCGCCAAGACGCTCGGCGCGACGGCGCAGAAGGTGCTGCCGGGCCGGCTGCTCACCGCCGATTCCGCCTCCTCCTCCGACGGCAAGGGCACCATCCAGCGCCAGGAGACGTTGCAGACCAACGTCGCCGCGGTGGTGACCCAGGTCTTGCCGAACGGCAACCTCGTGGTCGAGGGCAAGCAGGAGATCCGCGTCAACTACGAGGTCCGCGAACTGGTCGTCGCCGGCATCGTGCGCCCGGAGGACATCCAGAGCGACAACACCATCGACTCCTCCAAGATCGCCCAGGCCCGCATCTCCTACGGCGGCCGCGGCCAGATCACCGACGTGCAGCAGCAGCGCTACGGCCAGCAGGTGATGGACGTGCTGCTGCCGTTCTAGCGCGCATGATCCGGAAAAGTGGAAATCGGTTTTCGGACAGGATCATGCGCAGACATTGAAGAGCTCCCACATCACAGCCCTGCGAACCTAGGCGCAGGGCGGTGATGGATCAGACGGCCTCCGGTAGCTCCCCTGCCGGAGGCTGTCGTTCATTCTAAGTGCCAAGCGGGAGAAGGTGCCCTGCGCTTCACGTGATGATTCTGGCTGCTTTAGCGTTTAGGTCGGGGATAACGAGGATCGCGCCCAAATTTTCTCTGCGAGCTGCTTGAAGTCCAAATAGCAATCCGCAACGGCTTGCTGGTGTCCGCCAAAGGCTCCATCAGCGGGTCGGAGAAGAAAGATTGGCTTCCTCGCTTCTTGCGCCATCGGCATCAGAGAACGGTAGTCCTTCAGTCGGCCCAATCGATCTGGATCTTTGTCTACATCGTCGATGGAGGTCCC
>NZ_JAFAVV010000603.1 GCF_019242285.1 Bradyrhizobium sp. | reverse complement strand
GCTCCAGGATGTCGCGGCCAAGGCCGGGACCACGCTGATCATCCCGCCGCCCGCGCTCTGCACCGACAATGGCGCGATGATCGCCTGGGCCGGCGCCGAGCGGCTCGCGCTCGGCCTGACCGACGATCTCGCCGCGCCGCCGCGCGCGCGCTGGCTGCTCGACGCGAACGCGACCGTGCCGGCCGGTTATGCCAACACGCGAGCGGGATTTTAGGAATTTCGAATGGATGGACGCTGCTGCCACGCGCTCACTCTTCACCTCTCCCCGCTCGCGGGGAGAGGTCGGATTGCATCGCCAGATGCGATCCAAGTGAGGGGGACTCTCCACGAGTCCCGCCGCCGAAACAGCCCCTCATCCCAACCCTCTCCCCGCATCCGCCTTCGCCGAGGCTTCGGCGGACAAGCGGACGGAGAGAGGGAGCGCATCTGAGGGCTTGGCATGCCGACCTTCCACTCCATCGCTGTCATCGGCGCCGGGGCCTGGGGCACGGCGCTGGCCGAGGTGGCGGTGCGCGCCGGTCGCACGGTGACGCTCTATGCCCGCGATGCCGGGCATGCGGCGCGGATCGCATCGAGCCGGGAAAATCCGCGGCTTCCGGGCGTCAAACTATCCGAGGAGATCGCGGTCACCCATGACCTCGCGCATGCGGCGCGCGCGGACGCCATGCTGATCGTGACGCCCGCGCAGCATCTCCGCGGCGCGGCGAATGCGCTGGCGCCGCATCTGCGCGCGGGCACGCCGGTGATCGCCTGCGCCAAGGGCATCGAGCATGGCACGCATCGCTTCATGACCGAGGTGATCGCCGAGGCCGCGCCGCAGGCGCGCCCCGCGATCCTGTCGGGTCCGAGCTTTGCCGACGACGTCGCACGCGGCCTGCCGACCGCGGTGACCCTGGCGGCCAGGGACGACGCGCTGGCGCGCGAGCTGGTGCAGGCGCTGGGGTCTTCGACCTTCAGGCCCTATCACACCACCGACGTGCGCGGCGTCGAGATCGGCGGGGCCGCCAAGAACGTGCTCGCAATCGCCGCCGGCATCGTGGTCGGCCGAAGGCTCGGCGCCTCGGCGCAGGCGGCGCTGATCACGCGCGGCTTCGCCGAATTGTCGCGCTTTGGCCGTGCCTTCGGCGCTCGGCCAGAGACGCTGGTCGGCCTCTCCGGCCTCGGGGATCTGATCCTGACCTGCGACAGCCCGCAGTCGCGCAATTTCGCCCTTGGCGCGGCGCTCGGCCGCGGCGAGCCGAAACCCGCCGGCAAGCTCGCCGAGGGCGAGTCCACCGCGCCGGTGCTGGTCGAGCTCGCGGCTTCGCAAAAGGTCGATATGCCGGTTTCGCAAGCCGCCGCGGCGATCCTGGGCGGCGCGCTCACCATCGACGCCGCGATCGAAGGCCTTCTCACCCGCCCCTTCAAGGCGGAAGAGTGAGCATGCCTGCTCCCGCCTCACCTCCTCTTCACGACACCTGCACGCCGTAATAGCGTGAGCGCGGACCGGTGACGTCCGGTCGATCAACGAAAATCAAAGGGGAAACGCATGCGCAGGGTTCATTGCGCCATTGCCTCGGTGGCGATCACCATGGCTGTCATCCAATTCACTCCAGCACGCGCGCAGCAGACTGCGGCGGTGCCATATGACGAGCTCGCCAGGAGCGAGGCCGAGGCCAACGCCCAGAACGGCACGCGGGTGGCCCCGGTGAAGTCGATCGGCAATCCCGACGATGGCGTGAGCTCCCAGATGCAGGCGATGATCGGCGCGCCCTATCCGCCGCATTTCAATGCCGACCCGAAGACGCCGGCCGAATGGAAGGAGCTGATCGACCGCCGCGCCAAGCTCGCGATCGCAAACGTCCCGGCGATGAAGCAGAAGCTCGGCGTCAAGGTCGAGGAGACAAAAATTGCCGGCGTGCATTGCTTCGTCGTGACACCGAGCAAAATTCCGCCCGAGAACCGTCGGCGGCTGCTGGTTCACGTCCATGGCGGCGGCTATGTGTTCGGGCCCGGCGAGGCCGCGCTGCCGGAAGCGATCATGATGGCGGGTTTCGGCGGCTTCAAGGTGATCTCGGTCGACTATCGCATGCCGCCCGACTTCCCCTATCCCGCCGCGATGGACGACGCCATGGCGGTGTGGAAGGACACCGTGAAGCACAACGATCACCGCCGCATCGCGATCTTCGGCACCTCGACCGGAGGCGCGATGACGCTCGCGATGGTGCTGCGCGCCAGGGACGAGAAGCTGCCGCTGCCGGCGGCGATCGCGCCGGGCACGCCCTGGGCCGACATCGACAAGATCGGCGACAGCTACAAGTCCAACGAATGGGTCGACAACGTGCTGGTGACCTGGGACGGCTGGCTCGGCCGCGCCGCGAAGCTCTACGCCAACGGCACCGACCTGAAGAACCCGTACATCTCGCCGATCTACGGCGACTTCAAGGGCTTTCCGCCAACCATCCTGACATCGGGCACGCGCGATTTGTTCCTCAGCAACACGGTGCGCACCCACCGCAAGCTGCGCCGCGCCGGCGTCATCGCCGACCTCAACGTCTATGAGGGGCAATCGCATGCGCAGTACCAGTTCAACGTCGACGCGCCGGAGACCAAGGAAGCCTTCACCGACATCGCGAAATTCTTCGGCCGATATCTCGGCGAATGAGCGGGCGGCGGAGCTGGCCGGGCTTGACCCGGCCAGCTCCGTCTTCTTTCATCGCGCCGGTCGAGAGGAAGGGTGATCGCGTCATGAACTACTGGCTGGTGAAATCCGAACCGTCGTCGTGGTCGTGGGACCAGCAGGTCGACAAGGGCGCCAAGGGCGAAGCCTGGACCGGCGTGCGCAACTTCACCGCGCGGCAGAACCTCGTCAACATGAAGAAGGGCGACAAGGCGTTCTTCTATCATTCCAACGAAGGCAAGGAGATCGTCGGCATCGCCGAGGTCGTCAAGGAAGCCTATCCCGATCCGACCGACAAGACCGGCAAATTCGTCTGCGTCGACATCAAGGCCGACAAGAAGCTGCCGAAGCCGGTGACCATGGTCGCGATCAAGGCCGACAAGAAGCTCGCCGAGATGGCGCTGGTGAAATATTCCAGGCTGTCGGTGCAGCCGGTGACGGCGGAGGAATGGAAGCTGGTGTGCAAGATGGGCGGACTTTGACCCGATATCGCAGCACCGCATCATAGTGGTCAGGTGCCGTCATTCCGGGGCGCCAACGGGTCCGCGCAAGGCGCGGCCCGGTGGTGCGAGCCCGGCAGGGATATCGAGCGTCACGTGACTTATCACGGCCGCTCACCCCACCCACCCCAGCAGCCGGAACCACAAATAATACAGCGGCCCGAGCACTGCATACGAGATCGCGCTCGTCACCACGCAGGCCTTGATCGCGGTAGGCGTCGGGATTTTCGCGAGGCCGATGGCGACGACCAGTGGCGCGGCCTGGTAGGGCAGCCAAGGCGTCGAATAGACGAACACCTGCGACATCAGCACGGTCGGCAGCGCGAGGCCCGCATGGTCGGCGAGCGATTGCGCCAGCGGCGTGTACACGGCGGGCAGGCCGTTGGCGGTCACGACGAAATTCAGCACGCTGGCGAGCCCGATCATGGAGGCGAAGGACGCGGCGGGTCGCGCGGGATCGAGCGGCAGCAGCGAGATCAGGAGATCGCCGATCCGGCTGCCGAGTCCCGACCAGGCGACCACTGCCGCAAGTCCCAGAATGCCGGCGAGGAAGAGGCAGGTGCGGATGTTGGCGCCGGCGGCGAATTCGTCGCTGGTGAGGAAGCCCACGCGCGGCAGCAGGCAGAGGCAGGCGGAGACCAGGCCAATCCAGGCCGGACGGATGCCGTGCCAGGCGTCCGTCATCCAGAGCAGCAGCGTGAGCAGCAGGATCACCGCGAGCCGCAACTCCGCCGCCCTCCATCTCAAAGGCTCCGTCCCCGGCGGAAGCGGTTTGGGCGAGGCCGGAAACATCCTCACCAGGCAGGCGACGATGAGGATGCCCTTGAGCACGCCGATGATCGGCGCGTGCAGCAGGAGATAGGGCATGTAGTTGAAGGTGACGCCATAGGCGCGTTCGGCCGCGCCCGTCATGATCAGGTTCGGCACGTTCGCCGGCAGGATCGAGGCGGACAGCTCGTAGGTGCCCAAGCCCACCCCGATCGCGAGCGCGGCCCGCCCCGTCGAGCCTTCATGCAGGCCGGCGCGATCGGCGAGCGCCATCACGATCGGCATCAGCAGCGCGATGCGGCCCATGTTGGAGGGCATCACGAAGGCGAGCGCATAGGTCAACAGCACGACGCCCGCCACCATCTGCGGCCAGGAGCCGGTCAGCGCGTTGGCGAGGCCGCGCGCGATCCTGTCCGCCAGGCCCACTTTCCGGATCGCGGTGCCCAGCACGAAGCCGCCGAGCACCAGCCAGAACGCTTCCGACTGGAAGCCGGAGAACAGCACGTCCGCCGGCGCCGCGCGGAACAGCGTGATCGCGGCGAAGAACAGCAGTGCGACGAGGTATTCCGGCAGCAGGTTGGTGGCCCATAACAGGATCGCCGCGGCTGCGAACCAGCCGGGATGAACGGACCATGCGGTGACGGCAATAGAGGTCATGGCGGGGAATTGCCCGTGAATGGCGCGGGTAGACGGCGCTCTCGGTATCATCCCCGTTTTTGCAGCGCCTGCGTTTTTTGCCGATCCCCTGCAGACGAGGCATGCGCAAACTGCCCGTCGCGCCAACGCGCGCCGCGCAATACGCCTTCTGATTTACAGAATCATACTTGACGAAAATCCGAATCAGAGGCATAATCCGCGCCGTCCCGCTGCCATTCGAGGGGCGCTTCGCGATCGTCACGAACGTTGGCAGCGGGATGCGGTGGACGCCTTGGCGCACGCGACGAGCGCGCTCGAGGCGGACGGCGAAAGCGTGTGGTCCTGGCCTCCCGACGCTGAGGCCAAGTCAGCGGATGATGATTCCGCCGACGACGGGGGCAAGAAAGCCCGGTCCCCGGGGAGAGCACGTATAAGCGTTAACACCATCGCGCAGGGAAGGCCGGATGTCTCGGCTCGTACCTGTGGTGACTGCCGCCTGCGTTTCTTGTTGCAGGCGGGCCATGGGTGCGACCGGCACCCGGCCTTCCCTGCGCCCTCGTTGATTCAAGGGGCGCTTCGTTTGGAAAAACTCGGGCGAGTAACGCCGCGAGAAGGTGGAGACGCGTCCCGGTCCTGTAGGGTGGGCAAAGCGGCCACATGCACCAAAGTCCACCACGCAAAGGCAGAAGCGTGCCCACCATTCAGAGCGAGGCTGTCGGACCGATGGTGGGCACGACGCTTCCGCCTTCGCTCTGCGAGCTACGGCGGACGCGGTCGCGTCTTTGCCCTGCCTACG
>NZ_JAFAVV010000432.1 GCF_019242285.1 Bradyrhizobium sp. | reverse complement strand
GCCGCAAGTGCGAGCAAAATCGGGACGGCGCCGCCAGTCCCTGATCATAAGGGAGGAGAGATGATGCGTGGGTTCACGACGTTTCTGTTGGCGACCGTGGTCGCCGGTTGGGCTGGCGCCGCTTCGGCGCAATCGACCCTGCGGATCGGTCTCGCCGAGGATCCCGATGTCCTCGATCCGACGCTCGCCCGCTCCTATGTCGGCCGCATCGTCTTCGCTGGCCTCTGCGACAAGCTTTTCGACATCTCGTCCGACCTCAAGATCGTGCCGCAGCTCGCAGAGGCATGGGAGTGGGCCGCGGACGGCAAGTCGATCACCTTCACACTGCGCAAGAACGTCAAGTTCCACGATGGCACCGCGTTCGATGCGGCGGCGGTCAAGTTCAATATCGAGCGCATGAAGACGATGCCGGATTCCAAGCGCAAGGCTGAACTGGCGCCGATCGCGAGCGTCGAAGCGCTTGCGGCGGACAAGGTGAAGTTCAACCTGTCGGAGCCGTTCGTCCCGTTGCTTGCCAATCTCAGCGATCGCGCCGGCATGATGGTATCGCCCAAGGCTGCCACCGAAAAAACCCGCGAATTCGCAGCCGCGCCGGTCTGCGCCGGTCCATATCAGTTTGTCGAGCGCAAGTCGCGCGACCTAATTCGCGTCAGGAAATACCCTGGCTACTGGAACGCGGGAGGGGTCGGCTATGACGAGGTCGTTTATTACTACGTGCCTGACTCGACCGTGCGGTTGTCGCGGGTACGGGCGGGCGATCTCGACCTCGCGGAGCGCATCGCGCCGACCGATCTCAAGACCGTGCGCGACGACCCCAACCTCGCCCTGCATTCCGGCCAGGGACTTGCCGTCTCGCATCTGATGTTCAATGTCGGTGCGGGCGCGAAGGCCGATACGCCACTCGGCAAGAACGCGACGCTGCGCCAGGCCTTTGAGCTGGCGATCGATCGCAATGTCATCAATCGCGTTGCCTTCAACGGCGAGTTCCTGGCGGACAACCAGATGATCCCGCCTTCGTCTCCGTTCTACGACAGCGCGCGCAAGGCGCCGGCACGCGACGTTGCCAAGGCCAAGGCGATGATTGCCGCCGCCGGGATGACCCGCGTTCCGATTGAAATCCAGTACGAGAATACGGCCGGCGATTCCCGGGTCGCACAGATCATCCAGTCGATGGCGGGCGAAGCCGGCTTCGACGTCAAGCTGCTGCCCATGGAAACGACCACCGCCATCGAGCGCTACATGAACGGCAATTTCGAAGCCTATATCGCCAACTGGAGCGGCCGCGCTGACCCGGACCCGACGCTGGTCGCGTTCTTCAGTTGCGCGGGGTCCCAGAACGTCAACAAATACTGCAACAAGGATCTCGATGCGATCCTCAATCAGGCCCGGGGCGAGGCCGACGAAGCCAGGCGCAAGGCACTCTATGCCAAGGCCACGGACATTTACCTGACGGCGCTCTCGTCGATCCCCCTCCATCATCCGAACTGGTTCTTTGCGGCCCGCAAATCGGTCGGCGGCATCGTCATGGTGCCGGACGGTCTCTTGCGTCTGATCGGTGTCAGGCCGGTGAATTGACGCGCAACGCCTCCGCACATGCCGCGCGCTTGCCCAAGTGAGGATCGGTCAGCCCGATGAAGACCCTGCTTCTACGCCGGCTCGCCGTCCTGCTGCCGACCTTGTTGCTGGTGTCGATGATGGTGTTCGGTCTGCAGAAGCTGCTGCCGGGCGATCCGGCGCTGGCGCTGGCCGGGGAAGAGCGCAATCCCGAAGTCGTCGCGTATCTTCGGCAGAAGTACCGCTTCAATGATCCGATCCCGGTGCAATATGCCGTCTGGCTGAAAGCCCTGGTGCACGGTGACTTCGGCACTTCAGTCCGCACCCGACTGCCGATCGGCACCATGCTGGTGGAAAAATTGCCGGTGACCATTGAGCTTGCGATCCTGTCGATGCTGGTGGCGCTGCTTGTCGGGTTGCCGATCGGAATCCTCGCGGCGCTGGGACGCGGGACGCCGCTCGACTATGGTGCCAGTCTGTTCGGGCTCGCCGGGCTGTCGATTCCGCATTTCTGGCTGGGGATCATGCTGATCCTTCTGTTCTCGGTGAACCTCGGCTGGCTGCCGGCCGGAGGTTTTGTTCCGCCGTTAGAAAGCATCGGACGCAACCTGATTTCGATGCTGATGCCCGCTTTGGTGCTCGGCACGGGCACCGCTGCGATCGTGATGCGCCATGTCCGCGGCGCGATGATCGAGGCGATGAAGCAGGACTACGTGCGCACCGCCCGCGCGAAGGGCGTCCGCGAACGCACCATCGTGCTGCGCCATGCGCTGCCGAACGCGCTGATCCCGGTGGTCACGCTGGGCACGTTGCAATTCGGCGAATTGCTGGCCGGTGCGGTATTGACCGAGCAGGTCTTTTCCATTCCCGGTTTCGGCAAGATGGTCGTCGACGGCGTGTTCAGCCGCGACTATGCCGTGGTTCAGGCGGTCGTGCTCTGCACGGCGGCCGTATTCCTGCTGATGAGCCTGATTGCCGACGTGGCCTATGTGCTGCTCAATCCGAGGCTCAGGTCGTGAGCACGATCGAGGCGGCGCCGGCTCCAGCTCGGATGCGCGCAGGCGGACGTTCGGAGATTCGCCGCCTGCTGCGCGAGCCGTCAGCGATGATCGGCGGCACGATCATTCTGTTCTTCATCGCGCTGGCGGTGTTTGCATCATGGATCGCGCCCTACGATCCGAATGTGCCGGACTGGATGGCGATTCGTGCCGCCCCCGATGCAGCACATTGGTTTGGCACGGATGATCTCGGCCGTGATGTGCTGTCGCGCGTCATCTTCGGAACACGGGCATCGCTCGCGGCCGGCATGGTCTCCGTGACAGTTGCGGTGCTGATCGGCCTTCCGTTCGGTCTCATCGCCGGTCATTTTGGCGGCGCCGCCGACATGGTGATCTCGCGCCTCGCGGATGCCCTGCTCGCCTGCCCGTTTCTCGTGCTCGCGATTGCGCTGGCCGCGTTCCTGGGTCCGAGCCTGCAGAATGCGATGATCGCAATCGGCATTTCGGCCGTTCCGGTCTTCGTCCGCGTTGCGCGTGCCGAGACACTGGTTGTCGGCACGGAGGACTACATCGCGGCAGCCCGCTCTCAAGGGCTTGGCCATTTCGCCATCCTGACCGGGCAAGTGCTGCCGAATGTGCTTGCACCGGCGATCGTCCAGGCGACCCTTACGATGGCGATCGCAGTCTTGGCCGAGGCGAGTCTTGCCTTTCTGGGTCTTGGTCAGTTGCCTCCGGCGCCGTCCTGGGGCGCCATGCTCGACGTCGCCAGGCAGTTCCTTGGCGAGGCGCCATGGATGGCATTCTGGCCCGGTCTCGCAATCATCGCCCTTGTAATCGGCTTCAACCTTCTCGGTGACGGCCTGAATAGTGCGCTGAGTCCGAGGCACTAGATGCGGACGCATTGAGTTCCGAGGCGATAGACCGGCCCAAGGTTGTCACCCACGTCTCAGATACGATCTGTCACCCAAGTGTCCGGGCTGAACATGAAATTCTGGTAGCGGGGGGCGTTTCCATCAAAGACCTCCCGGCAAATCTCTGCCGTTTTCGGCGCGAATTAGCGGGCGTTCGCCTTCGGTTCGCCAAATGGGCTAGCCAACGCAGGGAAGCTCCCCCGCGAAACGGATGAGTGAACCTGACGCGCGGTGCGCCGCCATGGCCTTGCGAGCATCTGGAGGCGTGAGCCGCCCACCGAATTGAACCTGACGAATAAATCGGAATCATCGGAATCAAAAGGCTGCAGGGCAACAATCCACCCTGCAGCCGAACCGGCAAGTGATAAAAATCGGTGATGCAAATTGCCCCGGTGCTTTACCGATAAAGCACATCTTCGTGCATTTGAAGTCCGTGAGACTACGGGCGATGAGCGCCGCATTCTCATGCATCCAGAAGGATTGGCGCAGAGGCGGGCTAGCAGCTTCAGCCGGCGGCAAGTCAGCCAAGAAATAGATCGACGGGTCATCAAACGGGAGCGCCCTCGATCCGAGGATTGAGGTTCCATGCTACAATGCAACCGTCAGTCGGCGGAAGATTGCGAGCCGAATGACACATCGCGCTTGAACAGATGGAGGAGATCCGCCGCCTCGGTGGCGGTCCGTTCGGCTCCGCCTATGTCCAAGGCGATCCTGCCGCGATCGAGCATCAGGGTGCGATCGCCATAGCATAGCGCGTCAGCCATTGAATGGGTGACCATGATAACCGTGAGCGACAGTGCGGCAGCGATCGTCTGCGCGAGATCGTTGACCCGTTTACCTATCTCAGGATCGAGTGCGGAAGCCGGCTCATCGAGCAGCAGCACGGATGCTTCTGACGATGTTGCCATGAGCAGGCTCAGCGCCTGGCGCTGGCCTCCCGACAGTTGCCCCACCTTGTCGTCGAGACGATTCTCCAGATCGAGTTTCAGGGTCCGCAGGCGCCGTGCGGTCTCTTTGCGCAGATTCCGGTCGACGGCGAAGCGGAGTCCACGCGGCACGGTGCGGTTGCGTGCAACGGCGAAGTTCTCGAGAATCGTCAGGTTCTCGCAGGTGCCAACCTTCGGATCCTGGAATACCCGCGAAACCAGCTTGGCACGAGCATGGACCGGCCATCCCGTGACATCCCGGCCGGCCACGGCGATGGTGCCGCGGTTGGGCTGGATGGTGCCAGCAATGAGGTTCAGAATCGTTGATTTGCCGGATCCGTTCGCTCCAATGAGAGTGACGAACTGCCCTTTCGGCATCCTCAGGCAGACGTCCTGCAGAGCCCGCCGTTCAAGCGGCGTTCCCGCATCGAAGATCACGTCGATATTATCGAGCTGGATCACGACGTGGCGTTCCCAGTCGTCCTCCGTTTGCGCACCGGGCGAGACTGCCAGATCAGAGTAGATGCGACCAGAACGGCGGTGACCAGCTGGACATCGGAGGCGTGCAAGCCGAGAGCATCAATGTTGAGCGCAAGCGCCACCGCCAGGCGGTAGATCAACGCCCCCACGACGCACGCAAACGTCGCCTGAAACACCGACCGTACGGGCAGGATGGCCATGCCGACGATCACCGACGCCAGGCCGACGATGACGACGCCGATGCCCATGTAGATATCGGCCGCACCGAACAATTGCGCGAACAAGGCGCCCGCCACCGCCGTCAGCGCGTTCGCGAGACCAATGCCGATCAGCTTCATTCGGCCGACATCGATGCCGTTGGCGGCAGCCATTGCCGGATTTGAACCAGCCGCGCGCACCGAAATTCCGATCCCGGTTGCGAGAAAAAGATCGAGGCCAATTTTGGCGATCACGGTGAACAGGCCGAGGATGAGAAGACTACTCACATCCGACGGCAAGTGGAACCGGCCGAAGGCACTGAAGACGGTATCTACGCCGAGCAGCGGCCTGTTCGGGCCTCCCATGATGCGCAGATTGATCGAGTAGAGTGCAATTGAGACAAGAATGCCGCTGAGAATGTGGAGGATATTGTATCGCACGTTGAGAAAGGCGGTCACGAACCCTGCCACGAGCCCAGCCGGTGCGGCCGCAAGGGTGGCGGCCCAAGGATTCCATCCGAACGACCCGATCAGCATGGCGGTCACGGCAGCGCCAAGCGGAAAGCTTCCTTCGACGGTGAGATCGGGAAAATCGAGAACACGAAAACTCAGGAAGGCTCCGATGGCGACTAGCCCGAAGATGAGGCCGACCTGGGAAGCGCCGATCAGTTCGTAGATGGTCATCGCACTCCACCGTCGAAAGACTGGCCGGCGTCGTCATCCGGCCAAGCTCTCGCGTGCCACCAGTATCAGCCGAATCCGGATATCCCGCCATGCCGGCAACCCGGCAAGCCCGTCATTCGATCACCTTGGTGGCCCGTTTGACCAGCTCTTCTGGCAACGCGACGCCCATCGCTGCAGCCGACTGCTTGTTGAGGAAGACGTCGAAATTCGGCAACTTCTCGGCTGCAATCACCGAGTCGATGTCGCCCGGCCTGGTCCCGGCCAAGACGGCAGCCGCCATATGCCCGCCGAGCCGGCCCACTTGCGTGTAATTGAGGCCGATCGAGGCCAGGGCGCCGCGTTCGACGCCGCGGGTCTCGCCGGTGAAAATCGGGGTGCTGGTTTCCTGACCGATCTTGACGATCGATTCAAGCGAGCCGACCACGGTCGTATCGTTGGGGATGTAGATCGCGTCGACCTTGCCGACCAGCTTGCGGGTGGCCGGAACGACCTCATTGGGTGTCGGTGCGGCCGATTCTTCGATCTCGATGTCGAGGGGCGCCGCCTGCTCCTTGATCCAGCCGAGCGTAGCAATCGAACTGTCAAGACCGGGATTATAGACGAAACCGAGTCGATGGAGCTTCGGGGTGATTTCACGGAACAGCTTGAGCTGCTGCGCAATTGGCGGCGCGTCCGACACGCCGGTTACATTGCCACCGGGCCTGGCGTAGTGCGCGATCAGCTTGGCCCTGACGGGGTCGATGACGGTGACAAAGACGAGCGGAATATCCTTCGTCGCCGCCGCCATGGCCTGCGAGGTCGCGGTCGTGATGGAGATGATAACGTCTGGACGATCGGCAACAAACTTTCTTGCAATCTGCTGTTGTGTCGGCAGGTTGCCGTTCGCCGTCTGGTAATCTACGCTCAGTGTCTTCCCCTCGACGAAACCTTGTTCGGCAAGTCCGTCGAGGATACCCTGCTTGGTTTCGAGCAGTTGTGGCACCTCCACAATCATCGAGATGGCAACTCTCTTCATTTCCTCTGCCTGGCAAGTTGCCATCGTGGTGAGGAATAGAAGAGAACCAACTGATCCAAGCAGAGATTTACGCATGATGCACCGGGGCAACGACGCTGCAGCTTATCGGAGTTCCTGCATTGGTTCAATCTATGATACTTCTTTGAGCGCGAAACACCTGTAAATTCCCGCGAGCGCATGCGAGCCGTCCATTCGCGAGCCCCGGACCTGCTATGGTTGGATGGCGGTTGCTCCTGGCGGCCAGCCGTTAATCCACGAAACGACCATGATCGATGCAAATTTCCGCCTGGAGAGATGACTGTGCCAACGATGCGCTGCTGGCATTCCCGCGAACCTGGCCTCGCTGGTCTGGTGCACGATCATGTTTCCCGGCCCGAACCCGGCTCGGGAGAAGCCCTGGTTCGCGTCGAGGCGGCTGCTCTCAATTTCTCCGACCTGCTCATGATCGAGGACGGCTACCAGGTGCGGCCCCCTCGACCGTTCATTCCTGGGCAGGAGATCGCCGGCACCGTCGTCTCAACGGGTCCCGCCACCGGTCTCGCGGTCGGCGAGCGGGTGATGAGCAAGGTCCCATGGGGCGGCTTCTCCGAATACAGCGTCGTGCGTGCCGACATGGCGATGCCAATCCCGGCCGAATTCTCCGTCGCGAGCGCTGCGGCGCTGCCGGTCGTCTACACGACGACCCTGGTCGCACTGACGGAAATTACGACGGTCATGAGCGGCGAAACCGTGCTGGTGCTTGCGGCGGCCGGGGGTATCGGGTTGGCCACCGTACAGATCGCCCATCACCTCGGGGCGCATGTCATCGCAGCCGCCGGCGGCGAGGCCAAGTGCCGGTTGGCGCGCGAACATGGCGCACATCATTGCGTCGATTACGGTCTTGGGGGATGGGTCGAGGAGACCAGGGAGCTGACGGCAGATCGCGGCGTCGATGTCATCGTCGACCCCGTCGGGGGCAAGTTCACGGGTGAGGCGATGCGGCTGCTCGGCTGGGGCGGCCGATTGCTCTTGGTCGGATTCAGTTCGGGCGAAATACCCCGCATTGCGGCCAACCGCCTGCTGCTGCGCCGCGCATCCGCGCTCGGCGTCTATTGGAGCCACGATCGTGACAGCGCGATGCTGCGGCGCACTGCGCGGCGGATGGATGAGCTGTTGCGCGCAGCCGTCATACGTCCGCATCTCGGCGCTATCTGCGAATTCGACGAACTGCCGGACGCTCTTCTGGCCCTACGACGGCGAGAGACGACCGGCAAGATCGTCCTGGCGGTACAGGGGAGCGCGATTCCATGAATCCATCACGGCAACTGCCCTTGGAAGGCATCCGCGTCCTCGATTTCACACGTGTGATGTCCGGTCCGTTCTGCACCGCGATGCTGGCGGATCTCGGTGCTGACGTAATCAAGATCGAAATGCCGGGATTCGGCGAAGAGGGGCGGCACTTTGCACCTCATGTGAAGGGAGAGAGTACCTATTTCGCGCTGCTCAACCGCGGCAAACGCAGCGTCACCATCAATCTCAAGACTGCAGCAGGAGCGGGCCTGCTGCGTCGACTGGCGCAGAGGTCCGACGTCCTGGTCGAGAACTACCGCCCCGGCGTGATGGCTCGAGCCGGGCTCGACTACGAGCCCCTTCGGAAGGAAAACCCGCGGCTGGTCTATGCCTCGATTTCCGGCTTCGGACAGTCCGGACCGTTTGCCGGCCGGCCTGCCTTCGATCTCGTAATTCAGGCGATGAGCGGCCTCATGAGCGTCACCGGAGAACGCGGAGGACGTGCCACCGCAGTCGGCGAAAGCATCGCCGACGTCGCGACGGGCATGTTCGCCGCCTGGGGTATCACGGCGGCGCTGTTCGATCGAGAACGCACCGGATCAGGGCGACATCTGGATGTCGCCATGCTCGACTCGGTCTTCGCCATGCTGCTGACCAGCCTGGCACGACGATTGTTCACCGACCAACAGCCCGCACGGGTCGGCAACCGCCATCCAGAGACCTATCCCGTTGACAGTTTCACCACCCGTGACGGCGACGTCGTGGTCGTAGGCTATTCGGATTCCGTGTTCGGCGACATCGCAAATGCAATTGGTCAGCCGCAGCTTGCCGATGATCCTCGTTTCAAGACCAATCGCGCGCGCAGCATGCACGAAGACGAGTTGCGCGCTCTGATCGCGGTCTGGGCCGGAAAGCTTTCGCAGGCGGAGGTGCTCGATCGATTCAGGCAGGCCGAAGTTCCGGCGGCGCCGGTGTGGTCCTTAAACGAACTTCTTGACAGTGGTCATTTGCAGGCAAGAGGCATGATCCAGAGGGGAACGAACTCCGTGCTGGGCGAAATATGCCTGGTTCCTCAGCCCGTTCAGTTCTCAGAATCGGGGCGGCGTTCCGCAATGCGGACCCCGACACTTGGAGAGGATACCGACGACATCTTGCGCTCGGAACTCGGGCTGAGCGATACGGAGATCGCAGCGTTGCGCGCCGACAAAGCCATCTGAACACAAAGCGCGTCGACCCGAGCCGAAGCATCTCGTCCGGCGCGGGTTTGCTGCGTAGCGCTCCCACGACCTCTCTTGACCAAGACTTCTTGGCCAAGGCAGTCATGGAAGCGCCAATCACGGCCACGACCGTCCGGCTTGCCTCAGATTTGTGCAACGGCTATCGCTTTTGAAGATCCTTGGGTAAGGCGTCGCTGCTTGACCTTGCCATGCCGTTGGGGGCGGTCTCCATGTTCGTAACGCCAACTCCCTGCTTCGGCATGTTGAGTGCGATCCACTGTTCGGCCGCTTTGAATCGCTGCAATCCGGGGATCTTGGCGTCGATAAAGGTCTCGCGCCATTTGGGATGACGCGGCGGCTTCTGCAGTTCGCCCATCTTGCTGAACAGCGCGTTCACGAACTTTGCCACTCTGGCGTATCTGTCGCTGCCCTCCGGCCAGTTGTAGACGAACAGCGAGATCGACGTTGCCACTGTGGGGACCGATTCACCGGAAGCGAGCAACTTCGGATATTCCGAGCTACTCAACGTGGAGGGGAAATAAAGGTCGGTGAACCTGCGATCGAATGGAACCGGGACAAGATGGAGGTTTCCGTTCTCATTCTTGACGTTGCTGATGAGGGGGGCGACCTTGGCGATGTCGCCAGCCCAGGCATCGCCCTCCCCGTCGATTACTTTCTGCAAACCACCGGCGATATCGGTCCTGTCGTCGATGTCGGCCTTGATGTTCAGTCGGTCCAGAACGTTCCGCAGGGTATAATAGCCGAAATTGCGTTCGGCGTAGATCTTCTTTCCCGCCAGATCGAAGACCGACTTGATTTCCTTCCTGGCGACGATGTGAAGCTCGATGTTGAACACCTTGCAAATGTAGCGGATGCGATCGCCGATCTGCGGGACTGAATATTCGGTCTTGATGAATTCCACCGCATCTGCGGTCGCAAATCCCATGTCAACCTTGGTCAGCCGCAGAACGTCGATCATGTTCTGCAAGGCGCCTTTGCCGAGAATGGGGAGCACGCGCAAGGTCTCACCATCATCAAGCACGCTTGCCATGTCGGAGCCCATGGTGGATACGGCACCACCTATCGGAGCCGTCATGATCGTCACCGTGCCGGCATTGAGTTTGTCGCGATCAGGCAAAGTGCGGAGAGCCAGGAGACGGGGCTTGGCGAGGTGCGCAATTCTGTTGTGCTCCGGAGCCGATTCACCATCGGCCGGATGCCCCACCGCGCGATCGGTTTCGTTGCTCTGGCCTCCGGGGAGGGATGGCAGTGCGCGTTGTTGCGCTGATGCGGCAGCGCTCACCAAAAGCGTCACCGCAACGACGGCGACTCCGCGAATGACGTCATGCATCGGTAGGTCCCCCCTGATGACCGGCTCGGATGTTTGCCATATCCGTTCATTGCTGCAGCTCGGCGAGTCTCGCGAGACGGTCCTCCGCCATTGACACGCCGCGATCTCTTGCCTTCTCGTACCAGCTCCGCGCCAAAGCGATGTCGTGCGGGACCGTCTTTCGCCTCAATATCGCGGGATCGTAGGTTTCCGCGAGCGCGAAGGCGGCCGCGGCGCTTCCTGCTTCTGCAGCTTGCTCGAACATCAGCCGCGCGGCCGAAATGTCGCCGTCAGACATCAGTTTCGTTCCGTTTCGCATCAGCAGCGCCGGCTCCGGTTTCTCGATGACGTCGAGACGTGTGACGGTGGGAATTTCAGCCGCCCCCGTTGCGGGGCCGCGCGCCACATCAGACCCATTCGGGCGCGCAGGAGCAGGCACCGGGGAGGTGGATGGCAAGGATTGTCCTGATTTCTGGTTTTCGTCCTTTGCGGCCGCAGCAGCCGGGGGCACCATCGCGAGGTGTTGCGGTTCAATCTGGACTTGCCCCGTTGCCTCTAGGGGTTTTGCGGGCGCAGTGGCGATTTTGGCGGCTCTGGCATCGGCCGCCGCGGCGGATGCCACCGCAGTTTGCGTCGTCGGCTTCCAGGTCAACTGCCAGCCGCTGGCGATAATGACGGCGCCGTCGTTGTCGAGCAATTCGGCCGTGAGGTTCATGTCACCGACGAAGCCCGCGGGCGGAATGATTCTTGTCTCCGCAATTTCTCTCGCATCGATCCGCCACTCGGTGCGGTGGATCGGAACTCCCGCCGTCAAGGATGCGTTGGCAGGAACTCCCTTTACCACGACATTTCGATCCGGAATCGATTCGCTGATACGGACGCCGAGCTGCAGCGCTTCGTTCATCAAGCCGCTTCGATTGCTGACTGTAAGAAGCGGACCGCGTGGATTATCGGCCGGCCCGTACAGCGCGGTCTCAAGCGCCGACCAGAGATCCTTTCCTTGAACGCTCTGCGACGGCGGTTGCAGAGCGAAATACGATAGTCCACCGAAAATAGCGAAACCGACCGATAGTTTGAACGCCGCCATCGAGCGCTGGCGACGCCGCAGCCGAGGAGGTACCTGCTCAGCCTCGCGCTCGGCGCGCATCGCGTCGATGATCGCCTGGGCGAACGCGTCCCGCGGCTTCCCGGCCCCAGCGGATGCGAAGGTCTTCCGATCGTCGTCAGGTGCGGCGAACGGGTGGGGATTTGGTTCCGAGCCGACCGCGGAGGAATAAGGCTTACGCAACTCCAAGTTGGCATGACGCAACCCCGGCGGTGCAAAACGAGTTGGATCATCGGGATCGGGGGATCGCTCGGGCTCGCTCATGCCAACACCCACTTCTCCCTCGATGCATTAGCCTGCAAATCAAGGCTGTGACGTCGGGGGACAAGAACATCCTGCAGCCGATCAGGGCTCAGTTGCTCTTGGCAGAACACCCGGTAAGGTTGCGCGATGAATCGGCTCAAAGTTTGCCAAAAATGAGTGTTTACAGAGGTGAAGAGAAGCAACTCGAGATGATAGATTTCAGTCAATCAAACTTAGGCGAGAAACTTGCAGCGGATCTCCAAGTGGCCGCCATTTGATTCAAATAGGCCTGCGAACTCACCAAGCGGTCCAAATGATTCTTTCGGATCGAGGCCGAGGGCATACTCTGACCGAACAGGCATCTCAGGAAGGATTGTCCGATGTCCCAAACTGAACCTCAGTCGAATGATCCCCGTTTCGATCCCGAGCGTGTCGTTCGCGCGCCGCACGGTCCTCAAAGAACTTGCAAGAGCTGGCAGAGCGAGGCCGCATATCGGATGATCCAGAACAATCTGGATGCGGAGGTCGCAGAGAATCCTCGGCATCTCGTGGTCTACGGCGGGATCGGGCGCGCAGCACGCGACTGGCAGTGCTTCGATGCAATCCTCGCAGCGCTGAGGTCGCTCGATGATGACGACACACTGCTGATCCAGTCGGGCAAGCCGGTTGGGGTCTTCAGGACACATTCGGACGCGCCCCGCGTGCTGATCGCAAATTCGAATCTGGTAGCGAAATGGGCACACTGGGAGCACTTCAACGAACTCGACCGCAAGGGACTCATGATGTTCGGCCAGATGACGGCGGGCAGCTGGATCTACATCGGTAGTCAGGGCATCATTCAAGGGACCTACGAGACGCTTGCCGAAGCCGGCCGCCAGCATTTCGGCGGTACTCTCGCGGGACGCTGGCTCCTGACCGCCGGGCTTGGTGGCATGGGTGGCGCGCAGCCGCTGGCGGCGGCTTTGGCCGGGGCCTGCTCGCTCACCGTCGAATGCCAGCAGTCGAGTATCGATTTCCGCCTGCGGACGCGATATCTCGATCGGCAGGCGACCAGCGTCGACGAGGCGCTAGCGCTCGTGCGGCACTTCTGTCAACGCAAAGAAGCCGTCTCAATAGCCGTGCTGGGCAACGCTGCCGAAATCTTCCCCGAAATCGCCCGGCGCGCGAACAGCGGCGAGGACGTCCGGCCTGATCTTGTCACGGACCAGACCTCGGCGCACGACCTGATCCACGGTTATCTGCCGATCGGCTGGACGGTCGAGCAATGGAAGATCGCTCAGCGGTTACCCGACGAGCACCCGCGCCTGAAGGCCGAGGCCGCCAAATCCTGTGCCGCGCAAGTTGGTGCAATGCTCGACTTCCTCAGGCTCGGGGCTCCCGTTTTTGACTACGGCAACAACATCCGCCAGGTCGCGCTCGACCAGGGCATCACGAACGCTTTCGAGTTTCCGGGTTTTGTGACCGCTTATGTGCGCCCGCTGTTCTGCCGGGGCAAAGGGCCGTTTCGCTGGGTCGCGCTGTCGGGGGATCCGGAAGATATCCATAAGACCGATGCGAAAGTGAAGGAGCTCTTGCCGGAGAACCACCATATTCACCGCTGGCTCGACCTGGCGCGAGAACGAATTGCCTTTCAGGGATTGCCCGCTCGCATCTGCTGGCTGGGCCTCGGTGAGCGTCATCGCGTAGGACTTGCGTTCAATGAGATGGTGCGCTCTGGTGAACTGAAGGCGCCCATCGTGATCGGCCGGGATCATTTCGACGCTGGCTCGGTCGCCAGTCCCAACCGGGAAACCGAGGGGATGAGGGACGGCAGCGACGCGGTGTCCGACTGGCCCCTTCTCAATGCCATGCTGAGTACGGCAGGAGGCGCGACCTGGGTCGCCCTGCATCACGGCGGCGGCGTCGGCATGGGCTATTCGCAGCATGCCGGTCTCGTCATTGTCGCCGACGGCACGGACGCCGCAGCGAGACGCTTGGAACGAGTCCTCTTCAACGACAGCGGCGCGGGTGTCATGCGTATGGCAGATGCTGGCTATGAAGATGCCATCCGATGCGCCCAGGAGCAGGGCGTTCGCATGCCGATGTTGAAGTAAAGCGACTTCTGTTACTGATCTGCGAGCTGGCGAGCATGACCGTCCTGAGCAGTTGTTATTTGACGGCGAAGCGGACCTCGCGCGGCACGGAACGGCTGGAAGGATGGCGGCCGAGCTTATCGTGCAGCTGACCTGACACGGGCTCGTTGCCAGACAACGAGCGGAAGAAGTTTCAGTGAAACAGCCCGCCAATCAAACTGCCGTAGGAAGGTATAAAGTTTGCCTGCACGCCGCACGTGCTCAGGAGCAGTATCGCATGAGACCAGACGACGGCCAGCATAACGATCGATCCGAGGTAGACCAGGACCATGACGACATGAGGAACCTCTCCCGTGATCATCAGCGCGCTCACCCGCCCGAGTGAGACCATAGCCCACGGAAGTATGATCGCGATCGGAATGAACGAATTGCTGGCCGAGATAGTGCCGAGCCAAAACAAGAGTGAAATGACGGCAGCGATCGCTCCGATGATTGCCCACCTGTAGATCAGTCCGGTAGAAAAGTTGACCGGGATCATCATCAGCCAATCGTACAGAATGAACGAAAGCGGGCGCTCATACTTCCTCTCACCAACGATCTTGATGCTCTTGCGCACCTCTACAATGGGTCCAAATAGAATTTTCCCAACAAGAAACACCGTCACCGCGGCAAGGGCAGTCTGAACGGAAATGACCCTGGGTGGTCGCATTGAACAGTGGGCCTTGTTGACTTGCTCGGCGGCAATAACGAGTGCGGTATATAAGAGAGGTCCGATACCAGACAGCGAAAACGTATGATCGCGCATAACACGAGACGCACGGTACCCGGACCACGGATTGCCGACGTAGTAGGTCGCGTTCGCTTGAGGGTCTACTCCAACAATGCAGAAGAAAGCGTACAGGAACGGGAAACTTGCAGCGATCAGGAATGCCGACGGCAGTTCCATTGTGAGACAGCGCCCTGACTTGCCGATAGCGACAGGCGCAACCTAAACGGGCTTCTCACTCTTGTCGATCGCTTCCCGTAGTTCCTCCAGCCCCGCGGATGCTCATCCAATTACCTCGATGGCACAGATACTCACTCGCACCCCGCCCATGAACCCAGAAATCTTAGCCTGGTTTCCGCCGGTCAATCGCGAAAAGGAATAGCCAGGTGCAGTTAACTTGTTCAAAGCTTGTCCAGAATTAGGAACGATTTGGACAAGTTTCGAGTGGGTAGTCCGGGAAGGGTGGGGACTAAAAACTCGATGGCTTGGCGAGGCGCGGTAGTCCCGAGCAAAATATTATGAATTTCGAAAAATGCCAAACGAGTGGGTACAGTACTCTCAGTCTCGCCATGGCGGCGCGAGAGCAGACATAACGATCTCGATGCGAAGGGCCGGAGGCGGACACTCCCCGATCAGACGTTTCGCAGAGCCAGACATGCCATAGATCATCCCGCGGCCGGTGCATCCAGGTGTGCGATTATGTATAAGGGAAGTGACTGGAGATCAGGTCCATGGTTGCTTCAGGTCAGGACCGCATAGAACGCCGACTTGCTGCCATATTCGCCGCCGACGTGGCCGGCTACAGCCGACTGACAGCTGCGGACGAAGAGGGCACACACGTCCAGCTTCAAGACCATCTGCGCGCGCTTGTCGATCCTAAGATCGTTGAACATCGTGGCCGGGTGGTCAAGAACACCGGTGACGGGTTGCTGGCTGAGTTTGGCAGCGTAGTGGACGCGTTGCGCTGCGCTCTCGATGTCCAGCACGGGATGGCTAAGCGCAATGCCGAGGTGCCAGATGAGAAGCGCCTCGCGTTTCGGATAGGCATCAATGTCGGTGACATCATCGTCGATCGAGAAGACATTTTCGGTGACAGCGTGAACGTGGCAGCTCGTCTGGAGGGATTGGCGGAACCCGGTGGGATTTGCATTTCCGAAGATGCGCACAGGCAGATTTGCGGCAAATTCGACGTCACTTTCGAGGACGCAGGCGAGCGGCAACTTAAGAACATCGCACGACTGGTGCGGGTCTTCCGCGCCGTTCTTGATGCGGAGTCCAGCAAGCCTATCTCGCAGCCGCACAATACGGCGCTCGCCGTGCGTCGGGCCAATCGGAGCGCGTTCGCCACGGTGACTGGAGCGGCAGTCGTTCTTGTCGCCGTGGCGAGCGGCGCAGCATTCCATGTTTATTTCGACCGCGCGCCTGCCGTTTCGCTGAAGCCGGACCAGGCGGCAAAGCCTTCCGAGCGCTTCTCCATCGTCGTGCTGCCCTTTGCAAACCTGTCTGGCGATGTCAGCCAGGATTACCTGGCAGACGTCATCAGCGACGAATTGACCACCGGCTTCTCGCGGTTTCGAGATAGCTTCGTCATCTCCCGGTCAACGGCTTTCACTTACAAGGGCAGGCCGATGAACTTGCGGCAGATCGGCAAAGACCTTGGTGTGCGCTACGCGCTGGAAGGCGCCGTGCAGCCAAGTAGCGACCGGCTACGTGTGAGTGTCCAGCTCATCGATACCGAGAGCGACGCACATATCTGGACTGACCAATTTGACGAGAACCGGTCCGACCTCTTGCAGATGCAAGATGCCATTGTTACGCGCATCGCGCACGCGATCGGCATGAAAATGATTGCAGAAAGAGCCCGTTTGGCACAATCTCGCGCTGCTAATCCCACAGCGGAAGACCTTGCTTTGCGCTGCTCCGCGGCATTAATGCGCGGGCATACGGCGCTGGAACGCGATTCCGCCTACCGCCTGTGCGAGCAAGCATTGCAGATCGACCCGGAGAATCTTCGCGCAACGTCTCAAGAGTCATTCAAGTTCACCCAGCGCGTCGCCAATTATACGAGTCCCGATCGTCAAGCTGATCTTCGACGCGCGGACGAACTTGCCTCCTTGGCCATCAAGATCGATCCAAACTACGCTCAGGCCCACACGGCCAAAGGCGATGTTCTACTATTGGAAGGGCATTATCGGGAAGCAATTGGTTCTTATCAACACGCTCTGACGTTGCTTCCCAGCAGCATTCAACCTGGGTTGGCGATGGCCTACAATTACGCTGGAGAACCGGAGCAGGCCATCGCTTACGCCGACAAGGCGATGCTGCTCAGTCCGCGCGATCCTGTTTCCAGGTGGCCAACATTGTTTCTGGCCAAGGTTAATGCCTTTGGCATTTTGGAAAATTATGAGGAAGCGCTTGTATGGATCGGGCGAGGTGAAGCTGCCGCTCCCGAGATGCCGCTCTGGGATTTTATGCGTTCTGCGCTGCTTTCTCTAACGGGTAAGGACGACGATGCGCGGGCAGCAATGCAACGCTATTTGGCGGACGACAAAGCCCCTTTCCGGACCATGTCTCAACGGCGGGCTCAATTGGCACCGTTGTCGTCTTACAGTCCACGTTTTCGTAGCTGGGGGCGCAAATTCTCCCAGGCTCTCCTGGCAGCCGGAATGCCGGAGTGAATTGGGCCCAATCACGGCTGCTCGGTGCGATTCAAGAACCCTTCCGCTGCCGACCGGCGATTTTCTGATCGATCGCCGGCTTGAGACAATCAAGGTGCGCCCGGGCCAGCAAAGCTGCATCTGATCCTGCCTGTCTTGCCCCGCGAGTTTCTGTGCCGCAGCTGGCAAGCAAACCGCGGGCTCATTGGCACAGAAGCTAGAGTTGCCGAGTCGGCGTCAATCGGGGCTACCGAGGCGGTCGTCTTTGATTGTGCAAATGCGCCCGTCGCCAGGAAGAGCGAGCTAACCGCGATGATTGACAGCGGCCGAAGCTCATACGCAGCCCTCCCGTTCGTTACCACAGTCAAGAGATCATCCCACTGAATGGGCTCTGAACGGCATTGAACGGGCGGACGTGCGAGCCTCTGGGGGCTAAGCTCGGGAACTTTTCAGATTGGCCGATCTTTATCTTGGACAACTGAAACTGGAGGATCGGTTATGAATGGAGTGATCTATCTGGTGGGCTTGATCGTAGTTGTGCTCGCCGTCTTGACCTTCTTTGGTTTGAGATAAGCGAAAGAATACGATGGGCGGGCAGCATGTTGCGCCGCCCATAGCTCACGAGTGTGCCCCGCCTGCGAGCATCGATCCATCAGACTCTAGCCCGCCTTTCGCTGCCTCAGGCTCTCGTAGAACGCGGTCTCAAAATTGATGTAACCGACGAATGACGCCGGATCGCCGAACGGAAGAATCTGGGTGGCCCAGAACCCGCCGAACCCGCTTCTCCGATCGATCCAGTAGAACAGGTTGGCAAGTCCGGCCCAACCGAGCGCGCCGGCCGGACGTCCCGTAGGCGCCTCTTCGTCGTTGATCATGAAGGTCAGCGCCCAGGATTTCGATTGACCCGGGAAGAATTCCGCGTCGTTGCACAGCGCAGGGATCACACCCGTGATGGGCGTCACCTTGTTGTCGCCCAGATGGTTCCTTTCCGCCATGCGCACGGTCTCGGCCTTCAGCACGCGGCCGTGCTCGCCCGCGCCATCGTTCAGCCACATGCGGATGAAGCGCATGTAATCGCCGATGGTGCCGTAAAGGCCGTGGCCGCCCATGTGCACTTCGGGCTTTGCAGGCAGTTCGAAATCCATCGGCGTGAGCGAGCCATCGGCATTCCGCGCGTGGATCCCGGCCAGTTTTCTTCGCATCGGATCGGTGAGTTCGAACGTCGTGTCCGTCATCCCAAGCGGTTCGAAAATGCGCGCCTTGAACACCTCGCCGAGCCGGCGATCCGTGATGGCCTCGACGATCTGACCGCACCAATCGAGATTGGTCCCGTATTCCCATCGCTCGCCCGGATCGAAAAGCAGCGGCGTCATCAGGCAGGCTCTGGAAGCAGTGATGACACTGGGTTGTGCCTTTTCCTGCGCGAGTCGGTTATAGGTGCGGTTGATGAAATCGTAGCTCAGGCCAGAGGTGTGAACCATCAGCATGCGGGTGGTCACGTCGCGCTTCGGCGCCCGTAGCATCGGCTCGCCCTTTGCGTCGAAACCGTCGATGACCTGGAGCTTGCCGATCTCGGGCGCATAGCGCTTGGCCGGCGCGTCGAGATCAAGCTTGCCCTCCTCGACGAGTTGCAGGACGGCGGTACCGGTGATCGCCTTGGTCGTGGAGAAGATGGCGAAGATGCTATCGGTCGTCATGTCGGCCGGCTGATCAAGACGGCGCTTGCCGGCCGCACCTTCGTAGATGTTGCGATGGCGGTCCGTCACCATCGCAACGACGCCGGGCACGCGCGGAGTGGATGTAACGACACCGTCGAGAACGGCTTCTGCCGCCGCACTGAAATTCGTGCTCATGGTCTTCCTCCCTCTATATCGGAATGGCTTCGTCGACGCGGCGCTTCGCTCAGCGCATGGCAAAACCCTGGTAGTCGTTGGCCGCGACCTCGTCACACTTCTGACGGTAGGCGCCGACGCCACCGCAGTAGGACAGCACGCGGCGCGGCTTGCCTTCGACGTTCGAGCCCAGATACCAGGAATGGGTTTTTGCAATCAGCGTCGCATTGGCGATCTCATCGTGATGGGCCACCCATCCGTCCTCCGCCTCCTTTGTCGGTTCGACGACCTTGAGGCTCTTGCGACACATGTAGGCGATGCAGTCATCGATCCATTCGACCTGCTGCTGCAGGCACGTGGTCATGTTGCAGAGCGCTGCCGAAGGAGCGAGCGGCACCGCGGTCGTGAAAAGATTTGGATAGCCGTGAACCTGCAGGCCCATCGTGGTGCGGATATCCCTGCTCCAGTCATCCTTCAACGACCGCCCGCCCCGGCCCCTGATATCGATCCGCGTAAGCGCACCGGTGCCGGCGTCGAATCCAGTCGCCAGAATGATGATGTCGAGGTCGTGGACCGTGCCGTCGGCGGTCTTGATGCCCGTGGCTGTCACGCAGTCGATCGGATTGTTTTTGACGCCGACGATCTCGACATTGGGACGATGGAAGGCTTCGAGGAAGTTTTGCTCGAGCGGGACCCGGTGCGTCCCGAACCCGTATTCGGAGGGAATGAGCTGCTCGCACAGCTTTGGATCCTTGAGCCGTTCGCGCATCTTCTCGCGCACGAATTCGGAGATTTCGGCATTGACCTCCTGTTCAAAGAACAGCTCCGCAAAGGACGATATCCACAATTTCAGGGAGCCGTCGTTCCAGCAATCCTCGATCACCTCGCGGCGCCGCTCTCGCGTCAGACCGGCCCAGGCGTGCTCGAAGTCGTATTCAAATCCGGTAAAGGTATGCGGCAGCCGCTCCGTGAAAAGTTTGAACTTCGACTTGTAGGCGTCCGCCTCCGCCGCGCTGTATTTGGGATTCTTCATCGGGATGATGTATTGCGGCGTGCGGATGAACACCTTCAGGTGACCAACCTCGCCGGCGATGGTTTGAATGACCTGGATGCCGGTTGCCCCGTTACCGATGACGCCGACGCGCCTGCCAGCGAAGTCGACCGGCTGCTTGGGCCAGCGCGCCGTGTGGAACAGCTGCCCCTTGAACGTCTCCTGGCCCGGGAACGACACGTGAGGGGCCGAGAGCATGCCGCAGCAAGCGACCAGAAACTGGGTGTCGATCACGTCCCCCTTGTCGGTCGTGACTAGCCAGCGCTGCGTTGCCTCGTTGAAATGCGCGCTCTTCACCGTGGTGCCGAACTGGATGTCCTTGCGGAGATCGAGGCGATCGGCCACGTAATTCAGCCAGCGCTCGATTTCCGGCTGGCCGGGGAATTTTTCGCTCCAGCTCCATCCCTTGTAGAGCTCCTCGGAGAAGAGATATTGATAGATGTAGCTTTCCGAATCGAAGCGCGCGCCCGGATAGCGATTCCAGTACCAGGTGCCGCCAACGCCTGACGCCGCGTCGATCGCCAAGACGTTCAAACCCTGCTCGCGCAGGCGGTGCAGCTGATAGAGCCCGGCGACGCCGGCTCCGACAACCACCGCATCGAATTTCGCCGTCGCCTGCGCGCCGTTGCTTCCATTGGACTTGGTCGCGGCTTCCGTCATTTCCTTCCCTCCCAGGTGCCTGCAAGGCGCACGCGGCCTTCCCCACCCGTCGTGTGATCGGATGGTGATGCGTCGCATCAATGTCGGTCCCGGCAGGTCGATCGGCGGCTTCTTGTGGCCCACGGCTCTTGCGCCGCTCTTTCCGATCTTGCTCGAGACGCGAGAGAGGCTACGAGGGAGCCGGTGTTCCGGGCTTGAACAAAACCGACAATCCTTTGAACGGAGCAGCAAGCGCTCGCCGCATCACTGAGATCCGGCAGAGTTCGCTTGGCAAATGGCAAAAGCGGCTTATTCTGCGGGACTGCCGTTCGGTCAACGAGAAGAAGCGGTCAACCGCGCCAAGAGTTGCACGGAGGAGACTGCGCGATGGGCCAATTCATCACAGTCGAGGAGCTGCCACGCTATGCCCCCGGCGAACTGAAGTTGGACAGTCTTGCGGTGGGAAAGGCCGATTTCCGGCTGCGGGTGTTCCGCTATGCGCCGTCCGATATCTGGGTCCCCCCGTCCGAGAATTTTCTGATCGTCGTTTACCGGGAGGGTACGACGTCGATGAACCGCCGCGTCACCGGGGCGTGGAAGCAGGATCATGTCGGCCGCGGCGTCACCACGCTACTGACCCGTGCGGAAGCCTCGAACTGGCGATGGAGCCATGACATCGAGGTCAGCCATTTCTACATCTCGCCGACCCTTATGGCGAAGACTGCGAGCGAGGCCTTCGATCGCGACGCGGAGGCCGTCGAGCTGCACGACCTGCTCAAAATCGACGATCCGGTCCTGACCTGGATCAGCGATCAAATGGTTCAGGAGGTTGCCGCAGAAGGTCCGGGTGGCCGCCTCTGCTACGATGCGCTGGCGCTTCAGGCCAGCGTGCACATCTTGCGAAAGTATGCCTCCGTGCGTTTCAAAATGCCCTGCTCGCAGGGACGTTTCAGGCCGGCCCATGCAAGATTGATCGAGGACTATATCGAACAGAATATTTCCAGAAACATCACGCTCGACGAATTGGCCAATATCTGCAACTGCACGCCGGTTCAGTTTGCGCGCAAATTCCATGTGCATTACGGCATGCGGCCGCATGCCTACGTCTTGAATCGCAAGGTGGAACGCGCCTGCCAGCATCTTCGCAAGGATCGCCTGGCACTGAAGGAAATCGCGTTGCTGAGCGGGTTTTCCGATCAGAGCCACCTTAACCGGGTTTTTCGCCGACACATGAACCTCACGCCGGCCGAGTATCGCAAGCAATCAGCATGAGCCAGGCCTGAACGAGAGGACGTCGCAGGGAAGCGAATACTAGGAATGCTTCCGCCGTTAGCATATTTCGGCCTACTGCCATGATCGCTCCTACCGGTGCAGCTATTGCTGCGGGACGAGTGATTGGCTTGAATGCCGATCAACTGTGCTACGGTGCCAGTCTGGCGACGCAGACCGCATTGGACTCAACGAATGGACGAATGCTGAAACCTCGGAGATTGCGTTCCACTCAGGCTTTGCTGCTCGCAACGGTGTGGACTGCGCCCTTCTCGGAGAACTTGGAGCAAGAGCGGCACCGAGCGTATTGGAAGGCAAGGCGGGATTTCTGGCCGGGTTCGGTGCACACGAACGGGCAAACCGGTTGACCGACAACCTGAGAGACAACTATCGTATTCTCGAAATCGTGCACAAGCCGGCACCAGCCTGCATCTTCGTCCAGTCGCCCACCCAAGTTGCACTTTCGCTCGTCAATCACCCCGGCCTACG
>NZ_JAFAVV010000272.1 GCF_019242285.1 Bradyrhizobium sp. | reverse complement strand
GCTGTTCTTCGCAGCAAGGCTCGGCACCGTCGGCGGCGACATCGGCGTGGGGCTGGAGGTGATCGTGCTGACCGCGACCGTGCTCGGCGGCATCACGCTCGGCGGCGGCAAGGGGTCCGTCGCGAAATCAGCTGCGGGCGTGCTGATCGTCCTTTTGATCACCAACGGCCTGACCACCTTGAACGCGCGCGGCGGCATCAACCGGATGGCGCTGGCGGCGATTCTCCTGATCGCGGCGATGATCGACATCCGCTGGCAGAAGAACCGCACCCGCATCATCAGCAAGGTCTATGTCGCGCCGACGTATCATGCATTGCCGCCACCGCCGCCTACCGAGATCGGCAAGGGCGGCCCGTTCGAGCAGAACGACAAGCTGCGCGACGTGCAACTGATCGGGCTCGGCCGGATCGAGGCACCCGAGGACGTCATCCTCGACCGCAACGACGTGCTCTATGCCGGCTCGCGGCACGGCGACATCATCCGCTTCTTTCCGCCCGACTATGAGCGGATGGAGGTGTTCGCCCATATCGGCGGCCAGCCGCTGGGCATGGCCTTCGACCCAAAGGACAACCTCTATGTCTGCATCGGGGGCATGGGGCTCTACCGCATCAGGCCCGACGGCACCGTGGAGAAGGCGACCGACGAGACCAACCGCAGCCTGCGTTCGGTGAACGACGACAGCCGGCTGCGGCTCGCCGACGACCTCGACATCACCGACGACGGGCTGATCTTCTTCTCGGAAGCCACGGTGCGCTACGAGATGGACGAATGGCCGATCGATGGCCTGGAAGCGCGCGGCAACGGCCGCGTCATCTGCTACGACACCAGGACGGGCAGCACCCACACGGCGTTGCGCGGGCTCAAATTCCCGAACGGCGTGGCGGTCGCAAGCGACGGCCAGTCGATCCTGTTCGCCGAAACCTTCGGCTGCTCGATCAAGCGCTACTGGTTCGCCGGCCCCCGGAAGGGCGCGGTCGAGATCGTGATGGACAACCTGCCGGGCTACCCCGACAACATCAACCTCGCTTCCGACGGCAATTACTGGCTGGCGCTGGTCGGCATGCGCAGCCCCTCGCTCGATCTCGCCTGGAAGATGCCGGGCTTTCGCCGCCGCATGGCCAAGCGCGTGCCGATCGACGAATGGCTGTTCCCCAACATCAACACCGGCTGCGTCGTCAAGTTCAACGAACAGGGCCAGATCCTTGAATCGTTCTGGGACCTGAAGGGCGTCAACCATCCGATGATCACCTCGATGCGCGAGCACCGTGGCTATCTGTATCTCGGCGGCATCGCCAACAACCGGATCGGACGGTACAAGCTCGAGAACGCCGACCCCGACTTCGTGCAATACGACGTGCGATGGAGGATCAAGGCATGATCGCCGCCATCCGCGACTTCGCCAACCGCTTCCTCGGCCGCGGCGAGGCAACCATCACCGTGCCGTCGTTCGACGGTGCGCTGAAACCCAACCAGCGGCTCGAATCCGCGCAGGTCCTGCTGGAGTGCGACGCGCCCGAGGCTCTCGCCAGCGACGGCGCGACACTCTATCTCGCCGACGGCGCAGCGCTGAAGCGGCTGGAGCAGAGGACCGCGACCGAACTGCGCACGTTCGAGCGGCCGATCTCTGCGCTCGCTGCGCTTCCGGGCGGCCGGCTCGCAGTGGCGCTCGGGGGCATCGAGGTGCGCATCTATGCGAGCGCGACGGCGTCCGAGCCCGAGGCCGTGTTTGGGAGCGGCGCGCTGCATGCCGTCAACGCGCTGGCGCCGGCGCTTGATGGCACGCTGATCGCGACCGACGGCTCGCAGACGCGCGGCGTCGCCGACTGGGCGTGGGACCTGATGGAGCTCGGCCGCACCGGACGGGTGCTGCGGCTCGATCCGACGAGCGGCGCGGTGCGGCAGCTCGCGTCCGGGCTCGGCCATGCCTTCGGCGCTGTGGCCGACGGCGGCGACGTGCTGGTCAGCGAGAGCTGGCGGCATCGGCTGGTCAGGGTCGCGCCGGACGGCGGCCGCGGGATCGTGTTGCGTCACCTGCCGGTCTATCCCTCGCGGCTCGCGCCCGCGTCGGGCGGCGGCTTCTGGCTGACCGCGTTCCTCGCGCGCACGCAGCTCGTCGAATTCGTGCTGCGCGAGCCCGGCTATCGCCGGCGCATGATGGCGGAGATCGATCCGGCGCATTGGGTGGTGCCGCGGCTCTCTTCCGGGCACACTTTCAAGGAGCCGTTGCAGGGCGCGCACATCAAGACCATGGGCGTGATGAAGCCATGGGCGCCGCCGCGCTCCTATGGCCTCGTCATCCGCCTCGGCGCCGACGGTCAGCCGCGCTATTCGCTGCACAGCCGGGCGGATGGGATCAATCATGGCGTGGTCGCCGCGGTCGAGGCCGGCGGCGACCTGGTGATGATCGCCAAGGGACCCGGACGCGTCCTCAAAGTCTCGCTGGCTGATCTCGCCGAGGAGTTCGGAGCATGACGGAGACCGTGCTGTCGCTGTCGGGTGCGACCAAGCTCTATGCCGGCGTGCCGGCCATCGAGCAGGTCGATTTCGACCTGCGCCGCGGCGAGATCCATGCGCTGGTCGGCGAGAACGGCGCCGGCAAGTCGACGCTGACGAAGGTGATGGCCGGCGTCGTGACGCTGACGTCCGGCCGCATGACCATGGACGGGGTGGAGGTTTCGCCAAGGTCTCCGCTGGAAGCGCGACAGCTCGGCATCGCCATGGTGTTCCAGGAGAACAGCCTGGTGCCGACCATGACCGTCGCCCAGAACCTCTTCCTCGGCCAGGAGAAGTTCTACAACCGGCTGCGCGGCATCTACATCGCCGCCCAGCAGTTCCTGCAGTCGCTGAACTTCGACGTGACGCCGACGGCCACCGTCGGCGCGCTGGGCGCTGCCAAGAAGCAGATGGTCGAGATCGCGCGCGCCGTGCTGCACAAGGCCAAGGTGATCATCTTCGACGAGCCGACCGCGACGCTGACGCCGGAGGAGAAGAAATACTTCTTCGACCTGGTGCGTGACCTCAAGAAGCGCGGCGTGTCGATCATCTTCATCTCGCATGCGCTGGAGGAGGCGCTGCTGCTCGCCGACCGCATCACGGTGCTGCGCGACGGCAAGCATGTCGTCACCGACGACGCCGCGAAATTCGACCGTGCACGGATCGTGCAGGCGATGGTCGGGCGCGACCTCTCCAACACCCTCTACGGCGTCCGCAAGACCAGCGTGCGGCCGCCGGGCAAGCGGGTGCTGACGGTGCAGAACCTCAAGATGGCGCCGATGGTGAAGAACAATTCGCTGTCGGTGTTCGCCGGCCAGATCACCGGCGTGTTCGGCCTGGTCGGTGCAGGGCGCACCGAGACCTTCAAGATCGTTTCCGGCGTCCTGAAGCGGGACTTCTTTCACGGCGGCGAGATCCTGCTGCACGACAGGCCGGTGCGCTATCGCGTGCCGGCGCCGGCGGTGAAAGCCGGCATCGCCTATGTCACCGAGGACCGCAAGGTCGAGGGATTCTTCGAGACCGCCTCGATCGCCCGCAACGTCTATCTCGGCCTGTTGGCAAAATTTCCGCAGCGCAGGACGCTGCTGTCGCCGCGCGAGACCAGATCGGTCGGCAAGTCCTGGATCGAGCGTCTCAAGGTCCGCGCCATCGGCGACGAGGCCAAGGTGGTCGAGCTGTCGGGCGGCAACCAGCAGAAGGTCGTGATCGCGAAATCGCTGGTGCAGGAGCCCGAGCTGATCATCTTCGACGAGCCGACCCGCGGCGTCGACGTCGGCGCCATCGTCGAGATCCACGAATTGATCAACCGTCTCGCCGATGAGGGCAAGGCGGTGGTGATGATCTCGTCCTATTTGCCGGAGATCATGGCGCTATCGGACCGCATCCTGGTGTCGCGGCAGGGCAAGGTGGTCGAGGAGTTCTCGGCGCTGGAGGCGACCGAGGAGAAGATCATGTACGCGGCGATCCATTGACGCGAGGCAGCGAAGACCTTTGCTATTCCTCCGCTCCCAGCGAGCGCAGGCATTCGGCCATTTCGGCTTTCGCTTTGCCGCCGCCATAAAGCGCCCAGCCCAACGGCGTGCCGTCCCAGATCGTGTCGCGGATGTCGAGCCGGGCGCCGCGCCGGACCAGCAAGCGTACCACGGCTTCGTGACCACCGAGCACGGCCTGGTGCAATGGCGTCGTGTGTGGATGGTTGCTCTCCGGGTTGTAGCGATCCGGGTCTGTGCCGGCGTCGAGCAACAGGCCGACGGTTTCGGCATGGCCGTGCTGGGCAGCGAGCGAAAGCGCGCGCCGACGCGCCTCTGTGTCCGAGGAAGGCAGGAGGCGGGCTGTGTCGTCGACGAGTCCGAGCCCGGCGGCATGAGGCAGGTCGATCCGCGCCCCGCGCTCAGCCAGCGCCCTGGCGGCATCGCTCATGCCGAACGCGAGCGCGGTGAACAGCGGCGTTCCCCATTTTTTCGTTCCGCATCCTTCGATGGCGGCACCGAAATCCAGCAGCAGGTGGATGAGCGGGACCTGCACTCCGGCAGCCGCCGGGTGGCTGCTCGACACCAGCATGCTCATGGTCGTGCAGGGCGCGCCATACATGTCGGCGAGCGCATCCGCGTCCGCGCCGGCCTCGAGCAGCGTCCGGGCGATCGCAACTGCGTTAGGCGGCGTCCGTTGCCGTTCATGTTCGACGCCGTTGGCGGCGACGTAGTGCAACAGGCTGGCGCGATGCACCGGCGGGTCGAAACAGCAAATGCGGCTGGAGCGCGCGTGGATCAGAGCGGGGTCGCGGCGGAGAGCCTGCCGAAGCCTGTCGAGGTCGCCGTCGACGACGGATTCCACGGCGGATTCAAATGCGAAGACGGAACCTTCGGAACATAGCGCTTCGACATGGGTCGCGAGCGACGGCCAATCGCGGAAGTCGTGAGAGCGGGCGATCGCCAGGCGCGCATCGTCAGGCGAGAAGTCCGCCTCGCGGACCTCGGAATCGGGCACGGCTTTGACCAGCCACTTGATTTTCTCGTCTCTGAAGCGGGGATGGTGGCGACGGAAGAAATCGATGGCCTCGGGATCACTTGCGCGCCGTGCGGCAAGCAGGCCTTCTGCCTGTTCGTCATAGGCGGAAAGCGGCGAGGCGAAGGCGACTTGCTTCAGCTTCATGCAGAGAGATTATCACGGCAGGCTGGCGGATGAAGAGCGAGCTGCCGCCAGCAACGCCTTCGTGATCAGGCCGCGAGCGGCAATGTGACGATGAAACGGGCGCCGGCCCAGGCGCGGTGGATGGTGAGCGCGCCTTTCAACTGCTTCACCGGCAGGCCGACCACCTGCATGCCGAGCCGCTCGCTGGTCCTGGGATCGAAATCCGCGCCGCAGGCCTTTGCCGGAATCGGAAACCGCCACCCGTAACTATGCACGTCGCTGTGCCTTGTCGGGCTGCGGGGGCTGTGCGATCGGCTGCTGCCCGACATCTCCGCTCAGATCGCCGAGTGCGACGCGCACCATGCGGGCAAGATCGGATTTCCGGTAGGGCTTCGAAAGCAGCACGACGCCCTCGTCCAGCCGGCCGTGATGCACGATCGCATTGTCGGTGTAGCCGGACGTGAAGAGCACCTTGGTCCCGGGGCGGAGCCTCTCGGTCTCGTCGGCGAGCTGACGGCCGCTCATGCCGCCGGGCAGGATGACGTCGGTGAACAGGAGATCGAAGGGCGCGCCGCTCTGCACGCAGCTCAGCGCCTCGCGGCTGTCGGCCGCGGCGATCGTCCTGTAGCCGAGGCTTCGTAGTTGCGCCATGACGAAATCTCGCACGATCGGATCGTCCTCGACGACGAGGATGGCCTCGCCGCCCCGCAAGACCGGCGCGCCCGCGATCGCCTGGGCTTCCTCGACAGCGCTGGCCGGCGGCAGATAGAGCCGGATCGTGGTGCCATGGCCCGGCTCGCTGTAGATCTTGATATGGCCGCCCGACTGCTTGACGAAGCCATAGACCATGCTGAGCCCGAGGCCGGAGCCTTTGCCGACGCCCTTGGTGGTGAAGAACGGATCGAAGGCCTGGTCGCACACCTCGGGCGGCATGCCGCAGCCGGAGTCGCTGACGGCGATCATGACGTAGGGACCGGACGTGACGTCGGGATTGGCCCGCGCATAGGCCTCGTCCAGCACGACACTGCGGGTTTCCAGCAGGAGCTTGCCGCCCTCCGGCATCGCGTCCCGCGAGTTGATCGCCATGTTGACGAGCGAGTGGGCGAGTTGCGAGGAATCGACATGGGCCTCGGCGACGTCGTCCTCGAGGATGGCGTCGATCTCGATCTGCTCGCCGAGCGTCGGACGCAACAGCTTGGCGATGTCGAGGATCGCGGTGTTGATGTCGATATTGCGCGGCCGCAGCGGTTGCTTGCGGGCGAAGGCGAGCAGGTGCTGGATCAGCTCGGTGCAGCGTTCGGCGGCCTGGCCGACCAGGGCGGCGGTCTGCAGCGCATCGGGGTTGCCCTGAAGCTCGTCCATCAGCACCTCCATGGTGCCCGTGATCACCGTCAGCATGTTGTTGAAATCATGCGCGACGCCGCCGGTGAGCTTGCCGATCGCCTCCAGCTTCTGGGCCTGCTGCAACTTGCGCTCGGCCTCGTGGAGGTCGGTGATGTCGTGGACAACGAGGCAGGCGCCGCTGATCTTGCCGGCGGCATCGCGCAGCGGGCGGCCGCTGACCGAAACGCGCACCTGCTTGCGGCCGTCATGCGGACGCACGACGACCTCGCGCTGGTCGAGGAACTGGCCGCGCAGCGCCAGCGTGTACGGTCTGTTCTCGGGCTGGATGGTCGTGCCATCGGTCTCGCAGAAGGTGTTGATCTTCCAGAGATCGGCGATCGACATGTCATCGCGATGCCCCAGCAACCGCTCCGCTGCGGGATTGGTCAGCAGGATGTCGCCACGGGTATCGACGACCAGCACCGCTTCGGCGATGGTGTTGAAGGTGTTCTCCATCACCGAGAAAGAATGGCGGACCACTTCATTGACCGCGCCGATGTGCTCCTCCTGCGCCACGACCTCGGCTTCGAGAGATTCATTGGCGGCCCGTGCGGCGGTCAACGAGGTGGCGAGCGCGCGGTTGGAGAGGTAGGCGCCGCGGATCAGGTACATGGCAAGGATGAGGATCAGCAGGACTCCGACGAGATCGGTCGTCAGCAGAACCTTTCCGCTCCAGTCCGATTGCGCCGACCGCACCGCGAGCAGCCGGTGCTCCTCGGCGCTGAGCGAATCGAGATTGGCCGAGAGCTTGTCCATGGCCACGCGGCCTTCGGCCTTCGATATCAGCGCCGTTCTGCCCGCGGAGTCATGCGCGGCCTGCAGGCGCACCAGCTCGGCGATGATCGCAAGCCGGCGGCTGAGGAGCGGCTCGGTGCTTGCGACCAGCCGGCTTTCGTCGTCATTGTCGCTGACCGCCTTCTTCAGGTCGGCCAAGGTTTCCGGAATGGCGGAGCTGGTTTCGCGGAACTCGCGCGCGAAGTTCTCATCATTCGTGAGCGCGAAACCGCGCGCCGCGCTTTCGGCCCTGCGAATGAGCAGGCGCACGTCCGCTATCTTGTTCAGGACGTCCAGCGTGTGATCGACCCACGCCGTATCGGTGCGTGACCTGACGTCCATTGCAATCGACGCCGCGCTGATGACGAGAAGAACGGCGAGGCCGATTCCGACAATGAGCCGCTGGGACAGGAATGCAGCTCTCAATGCACGCACGGTGCAGCCTCTGGCGCGCGCCTGCCCGCCGCTGCCCATGCGCGGTGCTGAAATAACACGTTAAGGCCCGCAGGAATCATTGAATACCGGCCACATAGCCGCTGTGGCGTGCATGATGTCAGCTCCGAGGTGACATATCTCTTAACGCCCCGGGCGAATCGCGAAGACGAATCACCCCCGATAACAATTCTCCGCGGAAATCGTGCGGCTATCTGCACTAAACCGTGCACATGGTCGGGCGCGGTAACTAAATTCCTCTCGAACGCGACGCAGCGAAAAAAGGGCGGTGCAATCGCACCGCCCTCGAAGGCTGACTAAGCCTGTCTTGCGACGGCTTACGGGCAGGGATGCCGCAGGCCGTCGTAGCCCAGATAGGTGCCGCTGCGCGGATCGTAGGAGCGGAAGCGCGCCGAGCAGTAGGCGACCGGATCGCTGTCCGGATCGACCCCCGGGCCCGGATCGGCATAGACCGGCGCCGGCGCGTAGTAGGGCCCGGGG
>NZ_JAFAVV010000118.1 GCF_019242285.1 Bradyrhizobium sp. | reverse complement strand
TTGTCATTGTATGTTTGATCTTCCCCCGAAAAAGTGGACGGGTTTAAGCTGCTTTTAGCTCCATCTGGATCGGGGCGACATATCCGATCGCGGAATGGAGCCGTGTTCGATTGTAGATGAAGGCGAAGATGTCGCGCTGGGCCTCGGCGCGGGTCTTGTATTGGCAATGATGGACCCGCTCTGTCTTCAAGGTGTGGAAGAAGCTTTCCATCGGGGCGTTGTCGTAGCAATTCGCCTTGCGGCTCATCGATGCGGCGATGCCGGCGGCCGAAAGCGCGTCGCGGTAGGCGTGGGAGGCGTACTGCACGCCGCGATCGGAATGATGGATCAATCCGGCTTCCGGCCGCTGCTGCCGGATTGCCATCGTGAGTGCGGACGAGGCGAGTTCGACCTGCATTTGGTCGCGCATCGCCCAGCCGACAATCTTGCGCTGAAAAGGTCCATGATGACGGCCAGGTACAGTCAGCCCTCGTCTGTCGGAATGTAGGTGATGTCGGCAAGCCAGACCCGGTTCGGAGCTGCGGTTGTAAAATCGCGGGCGATCAGGTTAGGTGCGATCGGCAGGCCATGGCGGGACGTCGGTGGTGCAGACTCGGCGCGGCGGCGCCATGATGGCGCGGATATCATGGCGATGCATCAGCCGCTCGATCCGGCCACGGCTGAAGCCGCGTCCCTGCGCCCGCAGCGCCGCATGAACCCGCGGGCTGCCGTAGCGTCGGCCGCTGTCCTGATGGACGTCTCGGATCGCCGCCAGGAGCGTGGCATTGGTCGTCACGCGAGCGCTAACCGGCCGGATTACTTCGCGTCAAGTGGTTTCGCTGCTAGGCGGCCTGAGTCATCACCCGGAGATACTGTCCGCGACGAAACTCTGCCTGGCGCGCTTTAGCCGCCATGTCCGCGCCGTGCACAGCGTGCCGCCGTTGGGCCAGATCCAATTGCCTGGTTCGACGCTGCAAACGAAGTCGCGAAGGCCCCCCGGCTGACGTCTTGTTTCCCACGCAAGAACAGGCGGCGGTGGTGTCGGCACGGCAAGCTGAGCTCAGCGCGGCCACGATCCGTCCCGCCCTTTCACTCTCTGCGCTGTGTTCAGGACAAAATCTCGGCCTCCGAGACTTTGCTGGCGTCGGCCGTGCCCCAGCAAGACGACTGTCGTCAGCCCTGCATGCGATCTTGATCGCATTCCGCAACTGCCTGTCTTCCTCAAGCGCCCCATCAGTACCGCCAGGACGGGGGTACAGCGCGTAACATCACACGCTGAACTTGAACGCGTTGCCGCCGCCATGGGCCTAGGGGAACGCAGGTTGCTCGCCCAGGCACAGTGCGATGGTCACCTGGCAATGGTTCAGGTTGTCGCAGATCGCGGCAGGCTTGTTGCGTTTCACGCTAATCTTCGAACCCGCGAGGGCACAGGAGGTGGCGCGGCCTTCAAGGAGAGTGTCCAGATCCGAGGGATAAATGAGCTTCCAGCGAAGCTTGCGTCAGACCTTGCCTGGCAAGGCGCGTTTTCGCTGGATGTAGTCCTGAGCGCAGACGAGCAGCCGATGGTCATCGATTTCAACCCAAGGCTCGTTGAACCCGTCAATGCCTATTTCTCTGGCGTCGACTTAGTATCGGCGCCGTTAGCCGAGGCGAATATCACGGGGCTGTCGAAGAACTAACCCCGGTCAAACGGGACCCCATCGCAGGTGTTCCTGTCGTCGCCGCCGCGCTGCTGACGCTGATCCGGCCGGCGTTATGGCGCAAATTCCAGTCTGGAGCGGTGGGCGGTTACGCGCTCACGCCGCTAGGCTGGGAGAAGATCGTCAACTTCGCTGAACTGCGGCCCAACTGCGCTTCGGGCGGTTGACCTGGAGGCGGCGATGATTGCGCCTTCCCGGGCGAGCGTTCTCTGTAGCAGTCCTCGCCGAGCAAGGTTTCGAGGCGTTTCAGGACAGGTGGGACCGCGCGTTCGCTTTGGGACCAGCCGCAGTGCGAACGATATCTCGAAACCATCGATGGGCTGGATCTGAATCAGTCCGCAGATGCCAGTGCATCGACAGTTCGAAGCCGTCGCTCGGCAGCGGCATTGGACTGACGTCGAGTCCCAAGGACTCGCGCTGCGAAACGGCGAGTTGCCGGGGGACTGCTGCAACCGCTCTCAGGTCATGCAAGAGAAGGGGGATCGCCAGGAGGTGGGGCGTCGCCATAACCACAAGACGACACGCATGGCGACGTGGTAGCGTTTGAAGATCGGGCATCGACTCGCCACTGCACAGCGCGATGATGTGTGGAAGCTCGAGGTAGGTCTTCAAATCGAGTGGCGGACTTACCCCGCAAGCTTTTCCGTCGAATAAGCAAACGGACTCTTCGCGGAAAAGGACTTCGCTCTTGTGCGTAGCGATGGGCTCACCAAAGACGCCTATTGCGAGGTCGACAGCGCCGGTCTCAAGCATTTCCGCAAGACGGTCGCCGTCGATCGACTTGATCGAGACCCGAATGCGCGAGCCCAAAGAGCGCGTAGCGGCGAGGACTGGGGGAAGCACCGCGATCTCGGCATAGTCGGTCATGCCGATGTGGAAGAGTGTGTCGGCGGCCTCTGGCCGAAATGCTCGATCCGCTAAGACGCTGCCGCGAATGTCGCCCAATATCCTGCCGATCGAACCGGCAAGCTCGAGCGCACGGGTCGTGGGTTGCATCGAGCCAGAGGTCCGAATGAAGAGTTCGTCACCAAAAAGTTCGCGCAGTCTTGAAAGCGCATGGCTCATGGCCGGCTGTCCGACGCCGATTCGCCGCGCCGCCCGGGTGACATTCCGCTCGGACATGAGCGCGTCGAACGCCACCAGCAAGTTGAGATCGAATAGGCGCAAATCGGTCATCTCAATGATCGGGATCGATGCCATCGATATGTCGATAATGTCATAGATGCATTATCGATGAAAAGACTAATGCCCTCGCCTGCGCGTTTCAATAGGGCGCCGTGATCAGCGGCGAGCGCCTACGGGGAAGGATGGGCTGTTTTCGATGAGGCTGGGGCGCGCGGCGGACGGAGTGGTAAGCCGCCCCGCAGCTGCAAACATGGGGCGTTATCCTGTTATCCACTCCCCGCCCCACAGAGGGCGCGCGCCAATTCGCGGGAGCAAGGCTGGCGCACTACGGAGGCCGGCCGCTGCGGTCTTGTGGAAGGTGCAGCGGGCTTCCTTGCTTCCTGGAAAGCGTGGCGTGATCAAGACCAGAGCTGCAGGGGCGTCAGCGCTATTTTGCTGTCTCGGGTTCGCACTGGTGAACCTCGACGACGGCGCGGACCATGATCACCGGGTCAGAATCTTGAAGACATTAGACCATTCGTCGCGTAGAAAGCCGAGAATGCAGTAAAGCATGCACAATGCTTCGATTGCCCGAGCGGCGCGGATGCCCCCACAGTCGAAGGCTTCCCATCCGAACTGCGTGAGAATTCCGGTCACTTGGCCTTTAGCTTCATCGCTGTTCCCGCAGATGAACACTGTGCGCGTTCCTTGTTCATAGTGCGGGTTGATCATCGGCGGTGCGCCGACGCTATTAAATGCTTTCACGACTTGAGCTTTGGCATGAGCGCCTGGTTGCGCTCTCCAAGCGACTCGTTAGGTCCGATCGTGTACTGCAGAACTCCGTTGACTGGGGGGTCTTCGGAGAGCGGGCTCGTCGTGTCAATGACGGTCTTGCCCTCGAAGTTCTCCGCGCCCGCAAGCTTGACGACTTGGTCGACGACCCGACCTAGCACCGACAGAACCAATAATTCTCCGAAGCGCGCCGTCTCGGAAAACGTGCCCGCCGTCACGCCGCTTTCCTTCGAGCACGAGCGGGTTTTCTCTGCGCTCAGATCTCGCGTGTCGAGCATGGCGAATGACCATGCCGCGCAAAACCTGCCGCCAGCGTTTGCGCGACGTCCCAGAGCCAAGTACGCCCACCTTCATTGTCGGGACCGTCGGCTTTCAGCGCGATCGCGATGATTTAGGAATATTTCAGCAGTCCAGTTCCTATTCGAGGTCCGAGGCCCTGCTTGTACGCAAGCTGCACCAGCAACAGAGAAGCAGGCTCGGTCAGCCGAGCGGTTGAAAGAGGTCCCGCGTCTATCGGTTCGGCCGAGATATCCGAGACCAGGCGCGAGACCGTCTCCTTTGCATCCGCATCGTCCCCACAGACAAACACAGCCGGCCGCACCGCCTCCGCGGAGGCCGGCGAGTGCAGGAGCTCCGCAAAAGGCGGGATGGCCTTCACGACCTTTGCGGCGGGCATGAGCCGGGCGACTTCCTCGCCGGCAGAGGTGCTGAAGCCTAACAGGAGCCCGCTGAGGTCGGCTTTGAGAGGATTGGTACAGTCCCAGATGATCTTGTTGGCTAGAGAGCCGGCCTGGCCCACTGCCTGTGGCACGGCGCTCCAGGGCGGACATAGAATGAGTACGTCAGCGAAGTCGGCTGCTTCGGCAGCCTGGCCTGAGCGCGCACTTACCGAGTCGGCGGCCTTGGCAAGCTGCTTTACGTCTTTCGAGAAGCTCAGCATTACGTCATGGCCGCGGCCAATGAGGCGTTTGGCGAGACCCGTGCCAAGATTTCCTGCGCCCAATATGCCGATCTTCATGGTGAACTCCTAGCGGTAGCCGTAGGCGCGCCAGTTTTCTATCACTTGGCGTCCGATCGAGGCCGGCCAGCCATTTTCAAGATCCGAACGCTTCGGGCGACGTTCGACAGGAAATCGGTCCGCGAGTAACGCGTTGTGGATCACCTTGGTTGTTCGGTAAGTAAACTTCTCACCACTATCAAGGAACACAGGAAGAGAGTTCTGCGCCTCCTCATTGAAATAGATTTCGCCATGCGAAGGGTGAGCTCGGCTGGCGAAAGCCCATACGACCTGCTCAACGTCTGTAACGTTGATGTCGTTTTCAATCAGCAGGACCTTCGCAATGCCAAAGCCGGCCTTCGAGCTGAAAATGAGTTCTCCAATGCGTTGGCCAAAAGCGCGGGAATCGAGACCGGTCATTTCATGCCAGTCCGTCCTCGCAGCGATGACAAGCCAATGGCAGGCGCTCTCAAGCACCATCCAACATGCGCCTACAGGGAAGTCGGCCGTCTGAAGCAAGTGAAGGATTTCAGCCGCATGGGGAATCCCCCAGCCTGTATGGTTTTCATCGACGGGCGCGCCCGCGGTCGAGAACGGGAGGATGGGATCGGTGCGGAACGTTATGGCGCTTACCGTGAGCACCGGCTTTGGCGATCCGCTTTCGCCGACATAGCCCGGATACTCGTCCATGGGGCCTTCCATGGCAGTCTCTGCGTGCGAGATATGTCCCTCGATCACGATCTCCGCGGTTGCGGGCACATCGATCTCAACCGTTTCGGCGCGGACCAGCTCCAGAGGCTCCCCGAAGTAGGCGCCAAGAAAAGCGGCCTCGTCCATCCCTTCCGGGATCGGCATCCCGCCCACATAGGGCAAGCCGGGCTCCACCCCGAGCGCCACAGCGATTGGAGTCGGTTCGCCTCGCTCTTTCCACTTCGCATGAATGATGCCGAGATGTTGGTTCGGCGGGATTAGACAGGCGATCCGATTGCGGTCGAGCTGCATCATCCGGTTGATCGACCAATTGGTCCATGAGCCGTCCGGAGTTCTAACGATGTTCAGTCCGAAGGTCTGAATGTACCGGCCACCATCCGCCCCATGGATCAGCGGCGTTGGGAAACGGAGCAAGTCTATCTCTTCGCCGAGAAGGACGTTTTGTTTACATGGCGCGCCCTTCGACGGAACGATTCGCGGCGGAAGAGGAGGCTTGCTGCGCGCCTTCTTAAGCGCCTCGACGACCTTTAGAGGCGGAGCGTCGGCCGGCAGCCCAAGCGCTAAGGCAACGCGACTGTATTTGTATTTTGAGTTGGCGCTTAGACCGCCTGGCGCGCCAAACGCCCTGAAGCCGGCCTCGATGCCTTTGATCTTGTTGAAGAGCGGCGCGGGGGCGCGCAAATCCATGGAGCGGCGCGTGATCGCTCCCATTTCCAGATTCCAGTCGACCTCTTTGTCGATCCCCTGCACTTCATCAATGCGCTGGAGTGCCGCAAGGAAGTCTCGAAGCGACTTGATGTGAGCGGGATTGCGCCCTTGTCCCTCTAAGTCCATGGCGCCGACTCCTTTCCGTTTTCACCAAGGGCTTGCCGCTCACGCATTCCGTTCCAGCGCTGCACCTGGCCTGTGTCCAACTCGAAAAGATCCAGAACGCGTCCCACGGTGTAGTCGACCATCTCTTCAAGAGACGCGGGTTTGGCGTAAAAGGCGGGTACCGGCGGCACGATGATGCCGCCCATCTCCGTGACGGCGAGCATCGCCCTCAGGTGGCCCGCATGAAGGGGTGTCTCGCGAACGAGAAGGACAAGCCGCCGGCGCTCTTTGAGGCACACATCTGCTGCTCGAGTCAGAAGGTTCGAGGTCGCCCCGGAGGCAATTTCGGCGAGCGTTCGCATCGAGCAGGGGGCCACGATCATGCCCATCGTTCGAAACGACCCCGAGGCGATCGGAGCAGCGATATCCGAGACCGGATGATGCACCGACGACAGAGCGCGGATCGCTCTAGGGGGCAGGGGATGCTCGTACGCCGCCGTCATCTCACCTGCCTTCGTCATGACCAGGTGAGTTTCGATCTGGAGCTCCCTCAAGCTTTCCAGCAGCCGCACCCCGTAGACGACCCCGCTGGCTCCGGAGATGCCGATGACCAGAGGGCGGCGGTGTCGATCAGCTCCGTTGCCAAGGGCGCTCAACGAAACACCCCGGCGAAGTGATAGATGATCCTGTCTTCTTCGAGCACGAAGACGTCATAGACGCGCCGGGACTGCGCGCCCTGCTTTATCTCGGCCTCGATCAGACAGACCTTGCCGTCGGCAACAAAGGTTTCCGTGCTGATCAAGGAGTTGCCCAATGACGGGAGGTAGGTTCTGAACATCTCCTTCAAAGCGGAGTGCCCTTTCACCACTCGCTCGGGTGTCACCAGGGCGGCCTCGGGATGATAATGTTGGTTAACAAGCTCAGAAGCATCTCCTTTGCGGATCAGCTCCAATTGCTCTTCGTAAAACCTGCGTAGGTCCATCAGGGCCTCGTGTTCTTTCTATGCGAGGTTTGCCCAGATGGTCTTGTATTGGGTGTAGCTCTCGAGGGCTTCGAGGCCTTGTTCACGGCCATAACCCGACATTTTGTAGCCGCCGAAGGGAGCGTTGGGATGGTACTTGTGCCAGGTGTTCAGCCAGACCGTTCCTGCCTTGATGCGATCAGCGAGACGCAGAGCTCGACCCAGGTCTCCGGTCTGAATGCCGGAAGCCAGACCGTAAGGAGTGTCGTTGGCGAGCCGGATCGCTTCCTCCTCATCTTTGAAGGAGATGACAGGAATGACAGGCCCAAAGATCTCTTCGCGACTGATCTTGATGTCGTTCGTCGCGCCAGCGAACACCGTCGGCTCTATGAAGAGGCCCTTGCCGTTGATCTTGCGGCTGTTTCCGCCGGCGGCGAGCGTGGCCGTTTTCTTACCTTCCTCCACATAGCGCATCACCTTGTCGTACTCGTTGCGACTGGCGATCGGCCCCACCATCGTCGCCGGATCAAGTGGATCGCCGAGAACCGCCCCCTTCGCCATTTGCGCCAGCTTGTCGACCACCGCGTCGTAGATGGAGTGCTCCACCAGCAGGCGGGAGCCGGCGACACAGACCTCACCCTTGTTCCAGAATATGCCCCAGAAGGCTGCCTGCACTGCCGCGTCGATGTCGGCGTCGGCGAAGATGATATTGGGAGACTTGCCGCCGAGCTCCATTGTTGTGTGCTTGAGCGTATCGGCGCCGTTGCGGATAATTCCCTGTCCAACGCCCGTTGAGCCTGTGAATGCTATCTTGTCGACAAGCGGATGCTTCACCAGGGCATCGCCAAGTGTACCCCCGGGTCCGGTGACGAGATTGTAGACGCCCTCTGGGATTCCAGCATCGATGGCCACCTGGGCCAGCGCCAACGCCGTCAAAGGGGTGTCGGAGGCCGGCTTGTGAACGATGCAATTGCCGGCCGCGAGCGCGGGCGCGATTTTCGAGCACGTCAGCGCGAGGGGAAAGTTGAAGGGAGTAATACAGCCCACGACCCCTAGGGGCTCCCGACGAGTCAAAATCCGGATTTGGTCTTCGTAGGAAGTCCGATAGCCGCCGTTCATCGCGTTCATCGCAGCGCCGCCGAAGAAGCGGAATAGGCCCGAGCAGTGCGGCATGATTGTTTCACGGAAGTCACGGTATGGCATGCCCATATCCATGGCCTCGCGAAGGGCGAATTCGTCTACGCGCTCATCGAGAAGGTCGGCCATTCTGAAGAGAAGCTTGGCTCGCGCCTCGTGGTGAAGGTGCGGCCAAGGTCCGTCCTCAAATGCGCGGACAGCGGCGGCGACGGCCTCCTCGACGTCTGCGGCCGAACCCTTTGCGACCTCGGTGATGATGTCTTCTGTGGTCGGGTCCGAGGTCGTCATGGTGGCGCCGTCACGGGCGTCGCGCCAAGCGCCTCCGATGAGCAGCTGTCCGCGAGGCAAGCGTGTGCGGCGCGGCTTTTTCTGCTCTTGAGACAGCAATTCGCCTGTAGCCATCCGCGCCTCCAAAGTAACCCTTGGTTGAATTCGTGTGGGGAGAGGAAGGGCGCCGACGTTCGCCGACCGTCGATCTCTCCCTATTAGTAAGCTTGATCCGACGCCTTCGTCAAATCGAAGCTATCGATTTAATAAATCGACTTGATTGATCGTCACGGCGCGGTGAATCTCAAGGAGATAAAGTGGGTGAGTGGAAGGCAAGCGCTTGCAGGCCGATCCGAGACTTGTCGATCCTTCAGTCCTCGAAGCGGACCTTGACTAGTCTCGTGCCCTCAGCCGCGTGGCCCGCTTGCGCCGGCGCCCTAGTGAAGTTCGAGGCGGAGGGGGCCGCTTTGACTTGCCAACGGCCCGCACAATATCTCGAAACCAGCGGTGCGCAGGATCCGACTCGGTGCGCGCGTGCCACTGCATGGAAACGTCGAAGCCCTCAAGCTCAATCGGAAGAGGACTGACGGAGAGGCCGGCGACCTCGCGGCAGTGTTCTGCCAGTCGTCGCGGCACGGCGGCCACCGCGGGTAATCCATGGAGCAGAAACGGTATGGCCAAGAAATGAGGCGTAGCCATGAAGACGAAGCGACTTCCTCCCTCGCGGGAAATCGTGGCGTCCGCCGCGCCGGTCAACTCGCCGCGTAGCGACATGATGATGTGCGGCAGTCGCAAATAAGTGCTCAACTTCAAAGGCGGCGATACATTGCACGCCTTTGCGTCGAATAGGCAGACGTATTCTTCCCGAAAAAGAAACTCCGACTGTTGTGAGCTGGGAGTGTCCGGAAAATACCCTATGGCCAAATCCACAACTCCGCTCTCGAGCATGCTCGGTAGCCGATCACGGTCGACGGCGGTAACGACTAGCCTAGACTTCGGTGCAGTCGTTCGCAGAACTTCAATGACGCCGGGAAGGACGGCCAGCTCAAAATGGTCGGAGGCGCCGACGCGAAAGGTGATCTCAGCTTTGTCCGGGTCAAAGCTCCTATCAGCCAAAACGTTCTTGCGGATATCCGCAAGCACCTGCGCAACCGAAGGCGCAAGCGCCAGCGCCCGGGTCGTGGGCTGCATCGTGCCGGAGGTGCGCAGAAACAGATCGTCGCCGAACAGCTCACGCAGACGAGCGAGAGCGTGGCTCATCGCGGGCTGTCCAATCCCGACCCGACGAGCAGCGCGTGTCACGTTCCTCTCCGCCATCAAAGCTTCAAAGGCGACAAGGAGGTTGAGGTCGAAGAATCGTAAATCGGTCATACCGATGCACGGGATCGATACTATCGATTTGTGCATAATACATCCTACGAATTATTACAATGGCGCCCCTCCCGGGACTCGGGGGGCCTCGTTTTGGTCTCCCCGCTCAGCTCGTCCGAGGTGACACCGATCAAGACTATACAGGACGGCAGGCGCTGCAAACGACGAGAGCGGCGCTTTACGGATGGACGCCTGGAACGCGATCCCGCGGGTTCAACACCGACCTTCCCGCCTCTTAAAGAGCAGATCATCTTCACCAGGCACCCAGGACCGCGATAGAGCCGCGCAAAACGAAACGTCCGACGGTTTGGTGAGGCATCGGCGTCTTCTTTGTTTCAGCCACCGGCGTTGCAGCGTCCATACCATTGCGTCCCCATGTCGAGATCGCAGCAACTTCGCCCGCGGCTGCGGCCCATCTGCAGCGGCAGCCGTGCACCCGATTCCGGTGACCACGGAGATTGTCGAGATCGGCGACATACCGCGTCGGGATCGGCACCGTTCAGACCTAAACACCGTGACGGTCCACGTCCGGGTCGATGGCGAAGTGCAGGCTGTCGCTTTCCAGGAGGGGCAGGACGTTCGCGCCGGCGATCTGCTTACACAGATTGATCCACGCACCTACGAGGCGCAGTTGCATCTGGCCCAAGCGGAAAGTGCATGGCTTCAAGTCCGTGTCAGCCGAGGATGGTGGTGCCCGATTCGGCCGTGCAGTACGGACCCGACGGGAACTATGCGTTCGCCGTTCGTCCCGAGAATATCGTCGAGATACGACCGCTTCGTGTCGCCTCGTCCCA
>NZ_JAFAVV010000038.1 GCF_019242285.1 Bradyrhizobium sp. | reverse complement strand
TCAGAGCTGGCCGAGCAGCGTGTCGCCGCCGGATACCTCGACCTTGCCGGGCGCGGGTTCGAGGTTGAACTTCTTCACCACGCCGTCGTCCACCAGCATCGAATAGCGCTTGGAGCGGATGCCGAGCCCGTTGCCGGAGGCGTCGAGCTCCATGCCGATCGCCTTGGTGAAATCGGCATTGCCGTCGGCGAGGAATACCGCCTCGTCGCGCTCGTCGGTGTCGCGCTTCCAGGCATTCATGACGAAGGCGTCATTGACGGAGACGATCGCGATGGTATCGACGCCCTTGTCCTTGATGGCATAGGCGTTGAGGAAGATGCTCGGCAGGTGCATCTTGTGGCAGGTGCCGGTGTAGGCGCCCGGGACCGCGAACAGCGCGACCTTCTTGCCTTTGAAGATGTCGTCGGTGGTGTTGACCTGCGGACCTTCCGCGGTCATGACGCGAAACTTGGTTTCGGGCAGCTTGTCGCCAACTTGGATGGTCATCGTCATTTCTCCTTGAAGGGGCCGGTTTTTCTTAGAGCATTTTTGGCACCAGGGGAAACGCCTTGACCGGGCCCTCGGCGTGAATTGCAGGGTGGGCTAAGGCGCTGAAAGCGCCGTGCCCATCATCGTCTCGACGATCCTGCTGCATGGTGGGCACACTTCCGACTTCGCTCTTCGAGCGAAGGCGGAAAGCTTCGAGCGTTTTCGCGAAGTGGATACCGGTTCGCGTGAAAAAAACGCGTCAAAACAAAGAAGCTAGAGCTTCCGTCCGATTCCATCGGAACCGAAAGCTCTGGCCCACCCTACGCTTCCCGCGTGATGGCAACCACCTCACGCCGCGGCCTGCTTCTCGTCGCGCAGTTGCCGCCGCAGGATCTTGCCGACATTGGTCTTCGGCAATTCCGTCCTGAACTCGATGTGGCGCGGCACCTTGTAGCTCGTCAGTTGGGTGTGACAGAACCTGACGATATCGTCCGCGGTGAGCTTCGGGTCCTTCCTGACGACGAAGGCCTTGACCGTCTCGCCCGATTTCTCGTCGGGGATGCCGATTACGGCCGCTTCCAGCACGCCGGGATGACTTGCGATCACCTCTTCGACCTCGTTGGGATAGACGTTGAAGCCCGAGACCAGGATCATGTCCTTCTTGCGGTCGACGATCCTGGTGAAGCCGTCGGGCGTCATGATGCCGATGTCGCCGGTGCGGAAATAGCCGTCCGCGGTCATCACCTTGGCGGTCTCGTCAGGCCGGTTCCAGTAGCCGGCCATCACCTGCGGCCCCTTGGCGCAGATCTCGCCGGCCTCGCCCGGCGGCACCTCGTTGCCGGCATCGTCGCGGATCGACAAATAGGTCGATGGCACGGGAACCCCGATCGAGCCGCTGTAGTCCGTCGCGGTCGCCGGGTTGCAGGTCAGGGTCGGCGAGGTCTCCGACAGGCCGTAGCCTTCCACGATCGGGCAGCCCGTCGCCTGCATCCACTGCTCGGCCACCGGCCGCTGCACGGCCATGCCGCCGCCGTTCGACATCTTCAGCTTGGAAAAATCCACCTTCTTGAAATCGGGATGGTGCAACAGCGCGTTGTAGAGCGTGTTCACGCCGGGGATGCTGTTGATCTGGTATTTCGTCAGCTCCTTGATGAAGCCCGGGATGTCGCGCGGGTTCGGGATCAGCAGGTTGACTCCGCCGGCGCGCATCGCGAGCAGGAAGCAGGCGGTCAGCGCGAAGATGTGATAGAGCGGCAGCGCGCAGACGATGAAGATCTGCTCGACCTGCGGCGGCTTCGCCAGCGCCGGCTGCAGCCAGGCGTCGTTCTGCAGCACGTTGGCGACGATGTTGCGATGAAGCAGCGTGGCGCCCTTGGAGATGCCAGTGGTGCCGCCGGTATATTGCAGGAAGGCCGTATCGTCGGGGCCGATCTTCGGCTTGTCGAACGGCTTGCCGCGGCCGCTGGCGAGCGCATCGTTGAAGGCGACGGAGCGCGGCAGCGAATAGGCCGGCACCATCTTCTTCACCCGCCGCACCACCAGGTTGACGATGACGCCCTTGAGCCCGAGCAGGTCGCCCATGCTGGCGACAATCACATGCTTGACCGCGGTGTGGGCGATCACCTTCTCGACCGTGGTCGCGAAATTCTCCAGCACGATGATCGCTTCCGCGCCCGAATCCTTCAGCTGGTGCTCGAGCTCGCGCGGCGTGTAGAGCGGGTTGACGTTGACCACCGCGCAGCCCGCCCGCAGGATCGCCGCGGTCGAGACCGGATGCTGCAGCACGTTCGGCATCATCACCGCGACCCGCGCGCCCTTCGCCAGGCCGAGGCCTTGCAGATAGGCCGCGAGCGCCCGCGACATCTCGTCGAGATCGCCGTAGCTGATCGACTTGTCCATGCAGATGAAGGCCTTGCGCTCCCGGTACTTGACAAAGCTCTCGTCGAGAAGCTCGACCAGCGAGCCATACTGGGCCGCGTCGATATCGGCCGGCACGCCCGGGGGATATTGCTTGAGCCAGATCCGCTCCATGAAAATTTCCTCTCGCTCGGCCCGTTCCGGGCCTTTTGGCGCAGTATTGGGCCATGCCGCTCAACGTGGCAAGCGGCCGAATAGGATGAGAGCGAGAACGGGTGCGGTGCGGCAGGTCGGGGCGCCAGACTGGTCTACCCGGCCGGCTTGCCTTCGCCGGAAGAGCTCTTCGGCGGCTTGGACGCCGGCTTGTCCGCCGTCTTCGCAGCAGCCTTGGGCTTGGCGGGTCTGCCGGCCGGCGTGTCGCCCACCGCGGCGGACTTCGGCGACGCATCGCCCTTGGCGCTCGCATGGTTGCCGGCCGGCTTGGCGGCGGCAGCGCCATCCTTTGCGGTGTCCCTGGCGGCGAGTTTCCTGCCGTGCGCGTGCTTGCCGTGATGCGCCTGCCTGGCCTGCTCGTCGGCGTCGGCGGCGACCGCCGCGATCAGCGCCGCGCCGGTCCGCGTCGGGCCGGTATAGACCGGGATCGGCTCCGACGGCGCCGGCGACCCGGCCAGCAGCTCCGAGGGTTTTTGCAGCGGTGCCTGCAGGCCTGCAACGGAGAACGGCGTACTGGATTCGCCACCGTTCGAGCTCGGGCTGCTCGCGTTGCTCGCCACGCTGTCCTCGTCCTCGTCGCTGGCCGGCCTGTGGCGCTTGCCGCTGCACATGTCGTCACGCAGATTGGGCGGCGAGGCATCGACCGGCACGAGCTGGTCGACGGTGCCGAGCGACGGCTTGATCCAGGCGAGGCCATTGCCGGAGAAACCGCGGTCGAGCAATTGCGCGGCGCGCACCGCGCGCATGGTGCCGGAGGAGGCGCCCAGCACCACCGCGATCAGCCGCTTGCCGTCCCGCGTCGCCGAGGCCACCAGATTGTAGCCGGACGCGCAGATGAAGCCGGTCTTGAAGCCGTCGGCGCCGGGATAGCGGCCGATCAGCTTGTTGAAGTTCTGGGTCACCCGACGACCGTAGCGGATCGAGGGGATGTGCACGAAATATTCGTATTCCGGCAGATCGTGGATGATCGCGCGCGCCAGGATCGCGAGGTCGCGCGCCGAGGTGATCTGGCCGTCGGCGGGCAGGCCGTTCGGATTGACGTAGCTCGTCTGCGTCATGCCGAGCTTCTGCGCGGTCTGATTCATCATCGCCGAGAAGCCGTCGATCGAACCGCCGACGCCTTCGGCGAGCACGACGGCCATGTCGTTGGCCGACTTCACCAGCATCATCTTCAGCGCGTTGTCGACGGTAACCTGGGTGCCCGGCTTGAATCCCATCTTCGAGGGCGATTGCGAGGCCGCGACCGGCGACACCGTGAACAGCGTGTCCAGCGTGATCTTGCCGTCCTTGACCGCCTTCAGCGTGACATAGGCCGTCATCATCTTGGTCACGGACGCCGGGTACCAGGGGATCGTCGCGTTCTCGGCCTCGAGCACCTTGCCGCTGTCGGCTTCGACCAGCAGGCGGGCTTCGGCATGCGCGGTACGGGGAGCGAGGAACGCCAGCGCGGCGAGGACGAGAAGCGGGCTCAGCGGCGATTTGCGAAGCTGCAGGCGGTGAAGATGCACGATCTGGTTCCGGTCCTTTGAGACCCGCCTTGAAGATTCAAGGAGGTCGTGGCGTAGAGGTTTCGGGTTTCAAGCGTGTCCGGCGCCGCGGGGGTTGCGCAGCTGGGCGAACCTATACCGGCTCGGCACGCCAGAACAGGGCCTGGCCCGATTATTTGACAAGCGAACCGCCCGGCTTCGGGTTGAACACTAAACCTTGAGGACGGCGGTACTGCCGTCGGGCTGCATCGCGCTTCCACGCTCGTTCTGCACCATGAACTGCGCACGCGCGAGTTCCGCGAAGCGGCCGCTCTTGGCCACGAGCTCGTCGAAAGTTCCGCTCTCGATCACCCTGCCGTTATCGAAAAGGAGAATTCGCGTGGCGTTGCGAATCGTCGAGAGGCGATGCGCGATCACGAAGGTGGTTCGCCCGCGCATCACCTCGTCGAGCGCGGCGTTGACCTTCGCCTCGGTCACCGCATCGAGCGCGCTGGTCGCCTCGTCGAGGATCAGGATCGGCGGGTTCTTCAGCAGCGCGCGGGCGATCGACAGCCGCTGCCGCTCGCCGCCGGACAGCATCCGCCCGCGCTCGCCGACATTGGTGTCGAAGCCGCGCCCGCTGCGCTCGATGAATTCGAGCGCCTGCGCCCGCGCGGCGGCTTCCTTCATCTCCTCGTCCGTCGCGTCGGGCTTGCCGACATGCATGTTGTCGGCGATCGAGCGGTCGAACAGCAGCGCCTCCTGGAACACCACGCCGATGTTCCGCCGCAGCGAGGTCAGCGTCAGCCCGCGCACGTCCATGCCGTCGATCCTGATGAAGCCGGATTGCGGATCGAAGGCGCGGTGCAGAAGCGCGATCGCGGTCGACTTGCCGGCACCGGTCGGGCCGACCAGCGCAATGGTCTGGCCCGGCAGCGCGGTGAAGGACAGATCCTCGACCGCCGGCCGCTTGCCATCATAGGAGAAGGTGACGTCGTGGAACTCGACCAGGCCCTGCAGCCGCCCGACCTCGATCGCGTCGGGACGGTCGTGCACCGCCGGCACCGCGTCGAGCACGTTGAAAAACTCCTGCAGCCGCGGCGCCTCCATGAACAGGTTGTTGATGAAGGAGACGACCTGCTCGAGCTTCTGGATCAGGATGGTCGCGAACGAGACGAACATCACGATCTCGCCGACGGTGGTGAGGCCGGCCTGGTTCAGCGCGATGCCGGTGGTGAAGATCGCGAGCACCGTGATCGTGGTGGAGGCGCGGGTGATGACGGTGACCACCGCCCACCACGACAGCACCGGCATCTGCACGGCGAGCAGCTGGCTGGAGACGAGGCGCAGCCCCTGCACCTCGGCGTCGATCCGCACGAAGCTCTGCACCAGCGCGACGTTGCCGAGCGCGTCGGAGGCGCGCGCGGAGAGGTCGCTGTAATGTTGCTCGACCTCGCTCTGCATGCCGTAGGTCTTGCGCACCACGAGCGTCGTCAGCACGGTGAACACCACGCACAGCAGGAACAGGAGGATCGCGAGCCGCCAGTTGATGATGAGCGACAGGGGAAGCAGCACCACCACCGACATGATGGCGGCGAAATGCTCGCGGAAGAAGCCGAGCCAGAGCCGCCACAGCCCGTCCGTGCCCGCCAGCATCACCTTCATCAGCTTGCCGGAATGCGAGCCGGAGTGGAAGGTCAGCGGCAATTGCAGCACGTGCTCGAAATAGTCGGTCAGCACCGCCTGGCGCTGGCGATGCGCGAGCCGGTCGGCATGCAGCGCTACGGCCGTGCTCGCAGTGATGGTGAACAGGCCGAACGCGGCCCAGGCTGCGAGCAGGAGCCATGCGGACGACGTGTCCTTGCCGGAGAGGACGTCGACGATACGCCCGAACAGCACGGGCTCGGCGAACTGGGCGCCGGCCAGCAGCACGTTGGCGCCGGCCAGGATCGCGCCGAGCCGCGCCTCCTTGCCGAGCAGCTCGAGGGCGCGGGTGTAGAGTCGGAGCAGGGACATTCTCTCGAGGGAATGGGGTCGATGGTCTCGCGCTATCTTAAGAGGGAATCCTGTCAAAGATACAGCCCAATTGGGTCCGGCGGCTGCCGCCCGGAGCCCGCCACAATGGCGGATCGGCTGGAAACGATGGCTCGATTTGTCGGACCGGGACATTCCGCCGCGGGAACTGGCCTGGAACGGTGGCATTAACGCGGGAATGGGGTCATGGCGGCCCCCCGAGCGTGACGGAGGAATTAACGATGTCTGACCGAAAACGACTGCATTCAGTCCTTGGCCGTGCGGCCGTGCTCACCATGGTCGCGGCCATTGCCCTACCGGCGGCGATCCCATCGGCGGCGCTGGCAGCGCCGCGCGGCAAGGAGGTTGCGTTGGCGTCATCGGGGGCCACCGATATCAGCGCCCGGCGCAGGGTGCACCGTGGCGGCGCGGCCGCAGCCGCTGCCTTTGCCGGCATCGTCGGCACCGGCCTTGCGATTGCTGCGGAGCAAAACCGCCGAGCCTATTATGACGAGTATTACGACTCTCCCCGCTACTACGCCCCGGGGCCCTCGTATTATTACGGCCGCCATTCGTATTATCCCAATGATGCCTACGTGCGCGGCTATCAGCCCTATCCGGGCTGGTAAGCGTCATCTGTTCGTCATGCCGGCGTTCGCAGCCTCCCACGTTGCGTGAGCTCGATCTGTGGCGTGGACGCCGGCGACCTCCTGTGTGCGGGTGTTAATACGTCGGCCACGTGTTTGGACTATCTTGCCGTCTCATGAGTGATTCGATCGAGCGGCTCTATCTGGCAATTCTGGCGGCCAAGGATCTCGATGCGGCGACGTCGCGTACCGCGCGACTGTTCCAGCATGGCCCATCCAAGATGGCCAAGAAGCTCGCCGAGGAAGCCATCGAGGTGGTGATCGACGCGGTCAACGGCGACACGCCGGGCGTGGTTCGC
>NZ_JAFAVV010000774.1 GCF_019242285.1 Bradyrhizobium sp. | reverse complement strand
CGGATGCTTTGCATGGTCGATGTGTCCCCTGCGCTCGACCGCCATCGCGGCCCCAGACCTTGGTCGAGTCCCGCACCTTCACGCGCGTCTCGCATTTTCTCGTTGCTCGCCCGAAGCAGAAACCGCCGCGCTCCGAAAAAAGGAGGCGGCGGCAAGTTGGGGAGAGACCAGCAGTTATCCGTTGCGCAGGGTCTCGGCGCTGCGCTTCCATTGCGAGACGTTGTCGGCGATCATGCGGGTTGATTTCATCGCCGCCTGACTGAGCTGGGCGTAGCCGGAGATCTCGCGCTGCACGCGCTGGCCCTCGGCATGCAGCACGTCGCGCAGGCCTTCGAGCTCGGTGATCAGATTCTCGATCTCGGCGAGCGAGGTGCCGGCGACGCGCTGGATCAGCGAGTTGAAGTTGCTCACGGCTGTTTCCGCGCCGGCATCGAGCGGAGGCGGCTCGGCGCTGGGCATGCCGCCCGGTCGGCGCAGATAGGCAATGTCGTTGCGGACGAAATCGCGGATACCGGCTTCGACTTCGGACACCGCCCCATCCACTTCGGTCTCCGACGAGTCGAGCTTCTCTGGACGAATGACATTCATCGTCTATTCCCCTTTATCGCGTTGAGCGAGCTTCCCCGCACGACGAGCGGCGCTATGAGAAGCGGCTGAATTTGACCACATCGCGGCGATCATGCGGCATACCCCGTTCATTCGGTCGGATTTGGCGTGGCGGGAATGTGTCGCGGCTCACCAGCTCCGCTTGAAACCTGCGGTGATGCTCTTGGTGGTCGTGCCCTGCGCGGTCTCGCCGACCGATCCGGAAAGGCTGATGCCGCCGTACAGTTTCTGCTCGGCGCCGACGCGTCGCAGCCATCGATCCTCGCTCGACGACAGCGTCTGCCCGGCGGTGAGGCTGGTTCCGCTGCGCGCCATGTCGAGCTTCGCGGACTGCTCGGTGTCGTAGCTGCGGCTCGGATGGCTGATGATGCCGGGCACCGGCACGATGCCCTGCTGGATCAGGTTGTAGCCGTTCTGCAGGCTCAGCGAATACTGTGCGTCGAGCGGCACAGACTTGGTCAGCGAGGTGCCGATCCGGCTCTGCTCCTGGTTCGGCGTGACCCGTGCCTCGACCGCGGTTCTGTCCCACACCGATCCGGCGCCGGGCGCGGTGACCGCGGCCCACGCGCTGCCGGAGGATTGCGGTGCGCTGCCGCCGTTGGTGGCCTTCTCGGCGAGCAGTTCCGACATCGTGGTCGGCTGCGGCGCGACCGTCATGTCGGCGCCGACGCGGGTGTCCCAGATGGGCGTGACCTGCTGCTTGACCGACACAGCCGACGAGCCGTTCGCGGTATTGCTGCCGCTCCAGCTCATGCCGCCGATGGCCGCCGTGCCGGTCGCGAACTGCGTCTTGGTGTTCGACTTGCCGCTGGACTTGGCGGTTCCCACCAGAGTGGACGCATCGACATTGAGTTGGCTCCAGTCGAGCTTGTCGACGTCGATGTCCTTCATGATGTCCGGGTCGGCGCTCTTGACCTCGGCGCCGTCGGCGGACTTCGCATCGGCGTCGGCCGCATCCTTGGCATCGGTATCCTTGTTGTCCGCAGTTCCCGTGTTCCCCTCGCCATCTTTCGGCGGCTGGGATTGTGGCGAGGGCTGATCGGTCTTGGTAAAGTCCCAGGCGCCTTGCGCCAGTCCCGGTCGCGGCAGCGTCAGGCCAAATGCAAGGCCGAGCGCGATCGCCAGCGCCGGCGCGCCACCCCATAGTCTGCCCCTCATCACCCGCCCCCGCGACTTCAATTTGCCAATGATGCGGTGATTTCGGCGCAGAATTGTGACGGATCAAGCCCGGGACCGCGTCAGCGATGAAAAATGTCAACCGCGCGACACCAGTTTCGGCAAATGGATCGGCTGGCCGAGCGCCTGCTCCACCAGGTCGAAGGTGTCGACCAGAACGCGCAGGTTGGTGAGCCTGCCGGCCTTGAACTGGGCGAAATGCGCGATCCGGAGCGAGAGCGGCTTGTTGGCGTCGAGCAGCGTCAGCGAATAGCGCAGCATCGAAGCGGCGGTGTCCACGCCGAGCAGGACGCGCTCGCGCTCGAAACGATGCACCCGGACATTGTCGGCGATCTGCCGGATCACCGCGATCACCGCCTCCCGGCCGTGACGGGCGCCGAGAAACGGGAACATGTCGATCGGGCCGTAGATCGCCCACTCGACGTCCTCGTCGAGGGCGGCTTCGAGTTCGTCGAACTGGCGCTCGTTGATCGCGCGATGCAACGCACGCGAGAAGCGCCAGAGGCTGTGCTCTGTCATCTCGTTCATTCCGATGCTGGCTTGCAAAAAAAGCAGCCGGAGCAGGGCACGTCATCGACGAGCATCTGGCGCGGTTGCTGATGTTTCTATTTTCAACGTCCGAGCTAGGTGACATTTCGGTGAATTGCAACGGCCTTACTGCAATTTAATGCAGGTGACCGCGGTGCTGCCGTTCAGTTGTCTCGTCAGCTGTCCCCTGGACCGGCTCGTGTTCGATGGCGATCTCGCTGTCGCGGAACGCCAGGACATCGAACATCATCGAAGGTGTCGATGATCTCGCGGATGTGGCCGACCTTGCCGTTGCGACGTCAGCGGCCGTGCCAAAAGCCAGAACGCGCCGTCGGGCTTCAATGCCGCGGCAGGCAGCGAGATCCCGAACGGACTCTCCATCTGTCCGATGCCGCGCAAGGCGGCGCGCGACGTGCCGGCGGTGAGCCCCTACCGCTATGCGATGACGCAGGACAAGCTGCTGCTCGTCAATCCGTCGGACAACAGGATCGCGAACGTCCTGAGCAAGCCGTAAGGCTTGCCCAAGATGGAACCGCGATGCACGACGGCGGTTGGTGATGCGAGATTCCTGAACCCCAAGATTTCTGAAACCCGAGGGCTCGCATCATGAAATCCCTGGTCATCGGACTGACCGCCGTCGCCGCGCTGGCGCTTGTTTCCACCTCGTCCGCCGACGCCAAAGGCTGCATCAAGGGCGCCATCGTCGGCGGTGTCGCCGGCCATTATGCCGGCCATCACGGCGCGCTCGGCGCCGCCGCCGGCTGCCTCTACGGCCACCATCGCGCCAATGAGCAGGAGCGTCAGCAGCAACAGCAGCAACAGCAGAGCCGGGTCAACGACCGGAGCTGAGGGCTGTTGCCGTAGTTGGCATAGGAGTGGGCTAAGCGCGGCGCGCCCACCGTCTCTCGACAGCTCCGGTCCTGCATGGTGGGCACGCCACGCTTGGCCCATCCTACGACTTCATGATCATGGCCGGGCGCATCCCGGCCATTTCCGTCTGCGGCGATCTCAACGACGGAGACTTCGATGACGAAACCGCTGGAGAAGATCATCAAGCCGGTGCCCGACGACAACCAGAGCCACAAGGGCGCCGGCAGCGCGCCCGCCGTGCCGCTCGACACCACGAAAGGCCATCGCGACGATGAGAAGCAGAACATCCGCGAGCAGGCCGCGCACGGCAATCTCACGCAGAACACCAGCAACCGCCGCTCGGGGTAATTGGAGACGGTAGGGCGGGCCAAGGAGCGCAGCGACGTGCCCACCATCGATCAGCAGCGTTGCTCCAAGTGGTGGGCACGCTTCGCTTACGCTCTGTCGAGCTTCAGCGATGCTTTGCCCACCCTACGGCACTTTTGCGTGACGCGCATCACGCTGCCTCCCATCACATCCATCTAGGCTTCCGGCCTCCGCCCCGTTCCCAGGAGCCGTCGCCCATGGATGCCGTCACGCAGGCGAAATCGCCGTCGCAGAACCGCCTGGAAGGTTTTGCGCTCAACGCGCTGTTCGTCGGCCTTCCCACCTATGCCGGCGCCGTGCTGACGCTGAAGCTGATGGACGCGCACGAGATCGTGGGCACTCCGGGTGCGGCGATCTTCGTCGTGATCGGCGCGCTGGTGCAGGCGCTGCTGGCGCCGGCGCTGGCGCGGCGCTTTCCGAACTTCTTCCGCCACGGCCACGAGCCCGTGTTCTACGACCCGCGGCTGTCGTTCGTCGACAAGATCGCGCTGTGGCGCTCGCAGCCGCTCGCCTCGCTGCAACTCGTCACCAGCGTGCTGATGCTGTCGGTGCTGGCCGTCGGCGTCGCCAGCATGAGCTGATGCCTGCGCGTCGAGCGCATGATCGGCGCGCGCAACAGGGGCGCCATTTTTCAGATTAGACCTGTCAAACAGCCACTCACTCCGCTGTCATGCCCGCGAAAGGGCATCCAGCACGCCGTGGCCCATCGATGCGAGCACCGGCGTCTCTGGAATGCTGGATCGCCCGGTCCCGCCTACGCCAAAGGCTTCGGCGGGCTCGCAAGCCGGGCGACGACATCGAAGCAAGGTCTCACGTTCTCGCGGCGCGTTCGCGCCCGAGGCCTGCTGAGATCGTCGTCCCTCTCGAAACCGGAGGGCGCAGGGAAGACCGGGTGCCCGCCGCACCCATGGCCCCCGTGCGTGAAATAGTGCACGGGGCAGGAACCACAGGCGAAGGCGGAAACGACCCGGCCCTCCCTGCACGGTGGTTTACGGCTTATTCCGCGCTCTCCCCGGGGACCGGGCTTTCTTGCCCCCGTCACTCGCGCGATGCGAAAGCATCGTCACAAGCTTGACGCCAGCATCGGGGCGCCAGGACCACACGGCTTCGCCGTCCGCAACCGCGCCGCTCGTCCAGCGCCGCCATCGCGTCCACCATATCCCGCACCCAACGTCCGTGACGACGCGTACGCCCCTCCCGAGGGGTGCGGGACGGGGTGCATTATGCCGCTGATTTGGGTTTCGGGTCAAGCGAAATTACGAAAATCGGAAGGCGCTGGGTGCGGCGGATTGGCACGACGGGCAGTCACATTGCTCATCACAGAGGAATAAAGGAGCGACCTTGGATTCTCGAGTGGCGGGCAGTGAGACTCGTAGATTCCATGGGGGAGCGGTGAGCGAGCCCTTCCGGTAGGTTTGGGTTTTCCACGACTCGAACCATCGGAGAGCCAGATGCAAGCATCGACCCAAGGCACGCCCACCGCGGACAATTGTGGCACGATTTTTGTTGCGATTGAACT
>NZ_JAFAVV010000751.1 GCF_019242285.1 Bradyrhizobium sp. | reverse complement strand
GGTTGGAGAGCGCAGCCAGGAAATGCCGGTCATGCGACACGAACAGCATGGTGCCCTCGAACTCGGAGAGCGCCGCAATCAGCATCTCCTTGGTGGCGAGGTCGAGATGGTTGGTCGGCTCGTCCAGCACCAGGAAATTGGGCGGGTCGTACAGCATCTTGGCCATGACGAGCCGCGCCTTCTCGCCGCCCGACAACACCCGGCAGCGCTTCTCGACATCGTCGCCCGAGAAACCGAAACAGCCGGCAAGCGCGCGCAGCGAGCCCTGCCCTGCCTGCGGAAACGCATCTTCGAGCGACTGGAATACGGTGCGGTCGCCGTCCAGCAGGTCCATCGCGTGCTGGGCGAAATAGCCCATCTTGACGCTGCCGCCGACCGTTACCGCGCCGTCATCCGGTTCGGTCGAGCCGGCGACGAGCTTCAAGAGTGTCGACTTGCCCGCGCCGTTGACGCCGAGCACGCACCAGCGCTCGCGCCGGCGGATCATGAAGTCGAAGTCTTCGTAGATGGTCCGGCTGCCATAACGCTTGTGGACGTTCTTCAGCGCGACCACATCCTCGCCGGAGCGCGGCGCCGGCTGGAAATCGAATGCCACCGTCTGGCGCCGCCGCGGCGGCTCGACCCGCTCGATCTTCTCCAGCTTCTTGACCCGGCTCTGCACCTGCGCGGCATGCGAAGCACGTGCCTTGAAGCGCTCGATGAACTTGATCTCCTTGGCAAGCATCGCCTGCTGACGCTCGAACTGCGCCTGCTGCTGCTTCTCGTTGAGCGCACGCTGCTGCTCGTAGAATTCATAATCGCCCGAATAGGTCGTGAGCGCCCCGCCGTCGATCTCGACCACCTTGGTGATGATGCGGTTGATGAATTCGCGGTCATGCGAGGTCATCATCAGTGCGCCGTCATAGGCGTGCAGAAACTGCTCGAGCCAGATCAGGCTTTCGAGATCGAGATGGTTGCTCGGCTCGTCCAGCAGCATGACGTCCGGACGCATCAGGAGGATGCGGGCGAGCGCCACGCGCATCTTCCAGCCGCCGGAGAGTTTTCCGACGTCATCCTCCATCATCTCCTGACTGAAGCTCAACCCGGCCAGCACCTCGCGGGCGCGGGTTTCCAGCGCATAGCCGTCGAGCTCCTCGAAGCGGGCCTGCACCTCGCCATAGCGCGCGATGATCTCGTCCATCTCGTCGGCGCGATCGGGATCGGCCATCGCGGCCTCGAGCTCCCTCAGCTCCGCGGCTACCGCGCTCACGGGCCCCGCCCCGTCCATCACCTCGGCGACCGCGCTGCGGCCCGACATCTCGCCGACATCCTGGCTGAAATAGCCGATGGTGACGCCCCGATCGACGGCGACCTGCCCTTCATCCGGCTGCTCCTGCCCGGTGATCATCCGGAACACCGTGGTCTTGCCGGCCCCGTTCGGCCCCACCAGCCCTGCCTTCTCGCCCTTCTGAAGCGCCGCGGAAGCTTCGATGAACAGAATCTGGTGGCCTTGCTGCTTGCTGATATTGTCGAGGCGGATCATGGGCACGCGAGAAAGGAGCAATCGTCGCGACCGCTCTTAAAACATCCGAGGCTGCCGTGGAAGCCTGTTCGCCTTGCTCAATGCCGCTTGAAATATTGCACGGCGCGCTCGTGTTTCTCGGCCGCAGCGCGCGAGCTGAAAGTGCCGAGATTGCGCCGCTTGCCGGTCTTGGGATCGACCTTGCGGGAATAGAGCCGGTATTTTCCGGAGGACAGCTTGCGGATCATGGCGTGGTCTCCTGTCACCCTATCGAACCGGCGACCCCGCCCGACGTTCCATCGCGTCGGGTCTTCACTCCTTCTTGCCGGGTGCAAATGCCTGGTCGCCGAATGGCTGGTCGATCGGCGGGCGAATCGCGATGAACGAACGCTGCATCGTCGCATGGCAGGAATTGCAACCGGCGGTGAGCTCGCCATAGGCCTTCTCGAACCGCTTGGCATCCTTGGCCACGATCGCATCGTCGACCGACTGCAACGGGGCTGACAGCGTAGTCACGCTGGTGACGGGAATGCCGGAATAGAGCAGCGCGGCCTCCACGAGGCTGGTCTTGAGCTGATGCAGCTCGAACCCTGCCAAGTCCCAGTTTCCGGCCTTGCCGGCATACCAAAGCTTGATGTGGCGGATCTGAATGCCATCCATGATGTCGCCGAGCCGCGGGACATAGGGTTCACCGCGATCCGCGCTGGATTGCGCCCTCGCCAAAGGCGTAAGCGCGCCCAGCATCAGCAAGGCCAGCCCCCAATCCCGCCATCTCATGTCCCACTCCAAATATCCTTGCCAGACGCTGCGCCCGGTCCACACCAATCTCTATCCGGCACCGTCGCGGCATCCTTGCGTTCGATCAAGCCGGCGCTTGGCGCTCGCCCTGCTTTCGCCTATATCTGCCGCGCCCGCGCGAAGGCGGGCTGACGCGGAAAACAGCTTGCGCGAGCCTTTCGTCCCGAAGCTCCTGTCGCGGATCGCCGACCGCGCCAACGTCTGCATCGAGCTGGAGCCCGAATTCGGCTACGCCGGACGGATCGTCTTCGCTGACGGCACGAGCCATCCGTTCAAGGCCGGCAATCTCAACATCAACCGCGGCGGTGCGATGGCAATCGCCGACGACAAGAGCTACACGAGCTTTTTCCTGCGCCAGGCAGGCTTGCGGACCCCGCGGGAGTTGACGTTCTTTTCCGAGAAGTTGCGCGCCAATCTTGATCCGGCCAAGGCGCGCACGGCGCGCGAGGCCTGTCACTTCGCCGAACGGATCGGCTATCCCGTGATCGTGAAGCCGAACATCGGCAGTTTCGGCAATTTCGTCAGCAAGGCCTATGGCCCAGACGAGGTCATGGACGCGGCGGCGCTGATCTTCGCCAAGAACGAGGTCGCGCTGGTGCAGGAGTTCCTTGCAGGCAACGACCATCGCATCGTCGTGCTCGGCGACGAGATCGTTGCAGCCTACCAGCGCGTGAGCCTCCGCATCATCGGCGACGGCCGCTCCACCGTTCAGGAATTGCTGTTGCGGAAGAAGGCCAGTCTGCCCGGCCTGAGGCGTCCGAACTCCGATTTCGACCCCGCCGATTCCCGCATCGATCGGGTTCTGGCGCGCGCCCGTCTTGCGCGCGACACGGTGCTGTCACAAGGCGCCGTGCAGCCGCTGCTCGACAACGCCAACCTGTCCACGGGCGGCGACGTCATCGACATCACGGACAAGCTCGACCCCGGGCTTGCCGCGACCGCCGTCAAGGCGACGAAAGCACTCGGGCTGACGCTCTGCGGCGTCGACGTGATCTGCGCCGACGCCACGAGGCCGTCAGATGACCACGTCATTCTCGAAAT
>NZ_JAFAVV010000571.1 GCF_019242285.1 Bradyrhizobium sp. | reverse complement strand
CACGCGGCGCGTCCCCCTCGTCGTCCGCATGGCGCGGACGGCGGCGCTCATCCGCCTCCGGCGCAAAGTCCGCATGGGCCTGCGCGATCACCTTCTCGCCGAGCTGCTCGCGCAGCACGCGCGTCTTGACCTCGTCGACTGCGCCCTCGGCGAGCTCGCCGAGCTGGAACGGGCCATAGGACACGCGGATCAGCCGGTTCACCTCGAGCCCAAGATGCGCCAGCACGTTGCGGACCTCGCGGTTCTTGCCTTCGCGGATCGCGAACACCAGCCAGACGTTCGCGCCCTGGTCGCGCTCCAGCGTCGCGTCGATCGGGCCGTATCTGACGCCGTCGACCTCGACACCGTTCTTCAATTCGTCGAGCTGCGCCTGCGTCACCTCGCCATGGGCACGCACGCGGTAGCGGCGCAGCCAGCCGGTGTCGGGCAGCTCAAGCACGCGCGCGAGCCCGCCGTCATTGGTGAGCAGCAGCAGGCCCTCGGTGTTGAAATCGAGCCGGCCGATGCTGATCAGCCGCGGCAGTCCTTCCGGCAGATGCTCGAACACGGTCGGCCGCCCCTCGGGGTCGGCATGCGTCGTCATCAGGCCGCGCGGCTTGTGATAGAGAAACAGCCGCGTGCGCTCCTTGGCCGGCAGGGGCTGGCCATCGAGCAGGATCACGTCGTTGACGGTGACGTCGAGCGCCGGCGAGTTGATGACGCGGCCGTTGACCGTGACGCGGCCCTGCGTGACGATTTCCTCCGCCTCGCGGCGCGAGGCAAGGCCGGCACGCGCCAGCACTTTCGCGATGCGCTCGCCGGCTTTCTTCGGCTTCGCGTCCTCGCGCGGCGCGGCGTCGTCGCGACGCTTGCGCTTGTCGAAGTCGCGCTTGTCGAAATTACCCTTGCCGAAATCTCCCTTGCGCTCGCGATAGGCGCCACGGCCGCCGAACGCGGGCCGCTTGGCAAAGACCCGGCTCTCGTCCTCGTTGTCGCGGCGCGGCCGGTCGGCAAAGCGATCGGGCGGCCGCCGCTCGCTCCGCGGGTGCTCCTGCCATTCGCTGCGCGCTTGCGGCTTCCGCCGCGGCCGTTCCTCGCGATCCCCGTCACGCTCGCGCGCGCGGTCCCGGCGCGGCCGGCCGAATTTCGGACGATCATCATGGCCACGCTCCTCCCGCGGCCGCGAAAAGCGCGGGCGATCCTCACTCGACCGCTCCTGGCGTGGCCGCGAAAAGCGCGGGCGCTCTCCGTCCGACCGCTCCTCCCGCGCCCGTGAAAACCGCGGACGGTCGCCGCCGCGGCGCTCGTCACTTGGCCGATCCTCGCGCTTGCGCCAGGGCTTTTCCTCGCCGCGATCGCGCTCGCGACGCACAAAGCCTTGGCGCGGCCGATCGCTGCGCTGGCGGGAATCATCGCCACGCGGCGGGCGCTCGGCCCGCTCGCCGCGAGGCCGATCCGCGCGGTCGCGGCGCGGCGCATCGTCGCTGCGGCGGAAGCCGCCCTCTTCGCGCTTTTGGCCCCTGTCGGAGAAGCGCCGCTTGCCGCCCCCGCCCTCGTCGCCAAAGCCGCGCTTGGCGAATTTCTTCTCGGACCGCCGCTCGGCGCCGGCCTGGCGTTTGCCCGGAGGCCGGTCACGCCGGCCGCGCGAGGAGCCGTTGTCTTTGTCGTGGTCGCGGGGCATGAATGTCTCACTGATGGTGCAGGGCGGAGGACGATACACGCGCGGTCAGCGGCGCATGTGACGCAAAGAGCGGTTCACTTTTGCTGAAGCTGGACCTCCTAGCAGGTTTCTTGCGATGATACGAGGCATGAACACCCCCTCCTTCATGGATTTGGCGCTGAAAACGGCGGAAAATACCGGAAAAGCCGGCGAAGTTCCGATCGGCTGCGTGATCGTCAGGGATTACGAGGTGATCGCCACCGCCGGCAACCGGACGCTCACCGACCGCGATCCGACGGCGCATGCCGAAATCCTGGCGATCCGACGGGCCGCCGAGCGGATCGGCACCGAGCGCCTCGTCGACTGCGACCTCTACGTGACACTCGAGCCCTGCGCCATGTGCGCGGGCGCGATCTCGTTCGCGCGCATCCGCCGGCTCTATTACGGCGCCCTCGACCCCAAGGGCGGCGCGGTCGATTCCGGCGTCCGCTTCTTCGCCTCTCCAACATGCCACCACGCGCCGGAGATCTATTCCGCGGTCGGCGAGCGCGAGGCCGCCGCATTGCTCAAGGATTTTTTCAGAACGCGGCGGTAGCGGCCGTAGCCCGCATGAGCGACTTGTCCGCCGAAGCTCGAAGAGCGAAGGCGGAAGCGACATGCGGGACCTTCCCGGGTGTCGCTCCGCTCACCCGGGCTACGCCAGTGCCTCACCCCGCCAGGAAAAATTCACGCAACAGCTTCGCCGTCTCCTCCGGATTCTCCTCCGGCAGAAAGTGCCCCGACGCGACCGGCGCGCCGGTGACGCTGATAGCCCACTTCTTCCAGGTGTCGAGCGGGGTTGCCGCGGCGCCGGCGATGCCGGCATCGCCCCACAGCGCCAGCATCGGGATCGTGATCTTTTTCCCCGCCTCGAAATCGGCTCTGTCGATCTCGTAATCGGCATAGGCGCCGGCGCGGTAGTCCTCGCACATCGCGTGCACGCGCGCAGGATCGCGGAACGGCGCGATGTAGTGCGCGAGCGCGCGCGGATCGATTTCGTTCAGCGTCTTCGTCCGGGTCTGGCTCGCCATTTTCTGCCGCAGGAAGAACTCGCCATTGCTCGCGATCAGGGTCTCCGGCAGCGGCGCCGGCTGCGCCAGGAAGCTCCAGTGATAGATCTTGAGCGCATAAAGCCGGTTCATGCGCTCCCAGTAATCATAGGTCGGCAGGATGTCGAGCACGGCGAGCCGCGACAGCCGGCCGGGATGATCGAGCGCGAGGCGATAGGCGACGCGGCCGCCGCGGTCGTGGCCGGCCAGCGCGAAATGCACATGACCGAGCTGCTCCATGGCTTCGATCATGGTCTTCGCCATCGCCCGCTTGGTGTAGGGCGTGTGCTGCGCATCGCTGTCGGGCATGTCGGACCAGCCGTAGCCCGGCAGGTCGGCGATGACGAGCGTGAACTTGTCGGCAAGCTTCGGCGCGACCGGGTGCCACATCACATGCGTCGAGGAGAAGCCGTGCAGCAGCAACAGCGGCGGTCCCTTGCCGCCGACGCGGGCGAAGATGCGGCCGGCCTCGGTGTTGATCCACTCGGACGCAAAGCCTTCAAACAGGTCGGCCAGATCAGCCATGTCGCACCCTCGTCATCATCCGCCGGCGCTTCAAACTTTGTTTGGCGTTGCCGCTGCCACGCCCGCGCGTTATGCCGGAAGCCAAGTCATCCCTGAAGCGAAGTCCATCAAGAACCGCAAAGCAAGAGGAAATGCCATGTCGATCGATTTCGAGATTCCGGCCGAGGCCAAGGCGATCCGCGAGAAGGTGCGCAAATGGGTGCAGGAGGAATGCATCCCCGCCGAGAAGGAGCTCGACTCCAAGCCGTTCGACGAGGTGCTGGCGAAACTCCGCGCCAAGGCGCGCGCGCAGGGGCTGTGGTGCCCGTTCGTGCCGAAGGACTATGGCGGCATGGGCCTAGGTCCCCTCGCCAACGCGCTGGTGCAGATGGAGCTCGGCGAGAGCATGCTCGGCGCGCTGTCGATGAACACGCAGGGCCCCGACGACGCCTCGATGCTGACCATCCTGGAGAACGGCACGCCGCACCAGAAGGAGAAGTTCCTCAAGCCGCTGCTCAACGGCGACAAGCGCATCTGCTTCTCGATGACGGAAAAAGCTTCGGGCGCCGACGCCACCGGCATGCAGACCCGCGCCGTCAAGGACGGCAACGAGAACTACGTCCTGAACGGCGAGAAGTGGTTCTCCTCGTCCGCCAGCGTCGCCGACATGGCGCTGGTGATGGCCATGACCGATCCCGATGCGCCCCGTCACAAGCGCTACTCGACCTTCATCGTCGAATTGCCGAACCCCGGCTACAACATCAAGCGCAACATCGCGAACATGGCGATCGAAGGCCCCTACTCCGACGAGATCCATGGCGGCCATTCCGAGATCGAGATCAAGGACCTGAAAGTACCGGCCGACAACCTGCTCGGCGGCGAAGGCAACGGCTTCAACATGGGCCAGCATCGCCTCGCCTATGGCCGCTTGCGCCACGGCATGCACAACATCGCGAAAGCCCAGCGCGCGCTCGACATGGCAGTGGCACGCGTGACCAAACGCTCGACCTTCGGGCAGTTGCTCGCCGACCGCCAGGCGGTGCAGTTCATGCTCGCCGAATGCGCGAGCCAGCTCTATATCGGCCGGCTGATGCTCCTGCACATCGCCTACAAGGCCGAGAAGGGCCTCGACTTCCGGCAGGAGAACTCGATCGCGAAGGTGTTTCTGGCGCACATGGTGCACCATGTGATCGACACCGCGATCCAGCTCCACGGCGCGCTCGGCTTCTCGCAGGATACGCCGCTGGCGAAATGGTACACCCAGGTGCGCTCGCAGCGCCTGGTCGACGGTCCCGACGAAGTGCACCGCTGGAAGGTCGGCCGCAACGTCATCAAGGCATTCCGCGAGCACGGCACCACCGCCGCGGAGCACGAAGCCGACGTCGGGCGAGCCGGTCTCCGCCATCGTGCGCGCGAAGCCCTGCTGCATCGACAGCACGCCGAGCAGCACGATGGCCACCGCGCT
>NZ_JAFAVV010000709.1 GCF_019242285.1 Bradyrhizobium sp. | reverse complement strand
GGAGGTCATCATGCGGCAAGGGCGCCATTTCCTGCAGATTCCAGGGCCGAGCCCGGTCCCCGACCGCGTGCTGCGTGCGATGGACATGCCGGTGATCGACCACCGCAGCCCCGAATTCGGCGAGCTCGGGCGCACCGTGCTGGAAGGCAGCCGGACGATTTTCCAGACCGCAGGTTCCGTCATCATCTTCCCGTCCTCCGGCACCGGCGCCTGGGAGGCCGCGATCGTCAACACGCTGTCGCCCGGCGACAAGGTGCTGATGGTCGAGACCGGGCATTTCGCCACGCTGTGGCGGCAGATGGCCGGGCGCTGGGGCATCGAGGTCGATTTCATGCCGGGCGACTGGCGGCGCGGCGTCGATCCTGCGGCGGTCGAGCAGCGGCTCACCGAGGACAAGGCGCACCAGATCAAGGCGGTGATGGTGGTGCATAACGAGACCTCGACCGGCGCCACCAGCCGGGTCGGCGAGGTGCGTGCGGCGATCGACCACGCCGGCCATCCGGCGCTGCTGATGGTCGACACCATCTCCTCGCTCGGCTCGGTCGACTACCGGCATGACGAATGGAAGGTCGATGTCAGCGTCTCCTGCTCGCAGAAGGGCTTCATGCTGCCGCCCGGGCTCGGCTTCAACGCCATCTCGGACAAGGCGCGCGCCGCCGCCAAGGTCAATCTGATGCCGCGCTCCTACTGGGACTGGGAGGAGATGCTGAAGCCGAATGCGAACGGATTCTTCCCCTATACGCCCGCGACCAACCTGCTTTACGGATTGCGTGAAGCGATTGCGATGCTGCTTGAAGAGGGGCTGGACAAGGTGTTCGCCCGCCACCAGCGGCTGGCGGCGGCGACCCGGACCGCGGTCGAGCATTGGGGCCTGGAGGTGCTGTGCCAGGAGCCGCGCGACTATTCGCCGGTCTTGACCGCGGTACTGATGCCGCCGGGCCATGACGCGGACGCGTTCCGGAAGGTGGTGCTGGACAATTTCAACATGTCGCTCGGCTCGGGCCTGTCGAAGGTTGCAGGAAAAGTGTTCCGGATCGGCCATCTCGGCGAGTGCAACGACCTGACGCTGCTGGCCGCGCTCACGGGCGTCGAGATGGGACTGTCGGTTGCGGGCGTGCCGCACCGCGCAGGCGGTGTCGATGCGGCGATGAAATTCCTGGAGCAGCGCACCGCAAGCAATGCCGGCGCGCATCTGAAGGTGGTCGGCAGCTAATCTTGGTGCATCAATGATCGGTAAGGTGGGCTGAGCGACCACATGCACGCAAGCTCGCCGGGGGCACGAGCGTGCCCACCATTCAACGCCATGCTGGTGGCATGATGGTGCGCACGGCGCTTCCGCCTTCGCTCTGCGAGCTACGGCGGACGCGGTCGCGCCTTAGCCCACCCTGCGGCTCCGAAATTTCGACAGAACAATCAAAGCCCAGGGAGGCCGTGTTTGAAGTTTCGGTTCAAGGCCACGCATGTCGTGCTGGCGATGCTCTGTATCATGTACTTCATCACCTACATCGACCGCGTGAACATCGGCACGGCCGCGAGCGGGATTCAGAAGGAGCTTCACCTCTCCAACACCCAGCTCGGCCTGGTGTTTTCCGCTTTCGCCTATCCCTATCTGCTGTTCCAGGTCATCGGCGGCTGGGTCGGCGACCATTTCGGGCCGCGCAAGACGTTGTTCTGGTGCGGCATGATCTGGGCTGCGGCGACCATCATGACCGGTGCGGTCACCGGCATCGTGACGCTGTTCATCGCCCGCATCGCGCTCGGTTTCGGCGAGGGCGCGACCTTCCCGACCGCGACCCGCGCCATGCAGTACTGGACGCCGGAGAGCCGGCGCGGCTTCGCGCAGGGGCTGACCCACGCTTTTGCCCGGCTCGGCAATGCCATCACGCCGCCCTTGATCGCTGCGCTGATCGGCTGGCTGACCTGGCGCGGCTCCTTCGTCGCGGTCGGCCTCGTCAGCCTGATCTGGGGCGCGGTCTGGGCCTGGTACTTCCGCAACGAGCCGAAGGAGCACGCCGCGATCACCGAGGCTGAGCTCGCGACCCTGCCGCCGCGTCCGACCACGGCCCGTCCGCAGGTGCCCTGGGCGCCGCTGTTGCAGCGGATGTGGCCGGTGACGCTGACCTATTTCTGCTACGGCTGGACGCTGTGGCTCTACCTCAACTGGCTGCCGCTGTTCTTCAAGAACAATTATGGCCTGGAGATCGGCAAGTCGGCGCTGTTCGCCTCCGGCGTGTTCTTCGCCGGCGTCATCGGCGACAGTCTCGGCGGCATCCTGTCCGACCGCATCCTCAGGGCGAGCGGCAATGTGCGCCTCGCACGGCTCAGCGTGACCGTGCTCGGCTTTGCTGGCGCGCTGGCCTCGCTGTTTCCGATCCTGTTCATTCACGACATCACGGTGGTGGCGCTGTGCCTGTCGGCCGGCTTCTTCTTCGCCGAGCTCGTGATCGGGCCGATGTGGTCGGTGCCGATGGACATCGCGCCGAAATATTCGGGCACCGCGGCCGGCATCATGAACACCGGCTCGGCGCTGGCGGCGATCGTCTCGCCGCTGGTCGCGGGTTTCGTCATCGACGCCACCGGCAACTGGTACCTGCCGTTCCTGATGTCGATGGGGCTCTTGCTGGTCGGCCTGTTCTCCGCCTTCCTGATGCGGCCCGAGCTGCCGTTCGGCGAGACCAACGATGCCGTGCCGGCCGGAGAGGTGTTGGCGGCGGAATAAGGCCATGGTTTACTGGCGGAAATTCTCCCCTCTGACACGTCGACTTGGCAATTCCCGAGGGGACAAGCTGGGCGAATGATGCTATTCGACCCGCCGCCGAAAATCACGAGACCGGGAAACAACGCCATGACCTTGCACACCGGGAGGCATTTCCTCCAGATCCCAGGACCGACCAACATCCCCGACCGCGTGCTGCGGGCGATGGACATGCCGGGCCTGGACCATCGGGGTCCGGAGTTTGCCGAGCTCGGTTTTGCGGTGCTCCAGGGCATGCAGCGGATGTTCCGCACCACGCAGCCGGTGATCATTTACCCCTCGTCGGGAACCGGCGCCTGGGAGGCGGCGATCGTCAACACGCTGCAGCCGGGCGACAAGGTGCTGATGTGCGAGACCGGCCAGTTCGCCGTGCTGTGGCGCGGCATTGCCGACAAGTTCAAGCTCGACGTCGACTTCATCCCCGGCGACTGGCGCCGCGGCGCCGACCTCGAGCAGATCGCGGTCCGGCTTGCCGCCGACAAGCCGCACCAGATCAAGGCGGTCATGGTCGTGCACAACGAGACCTCGACCGCCTGCGTGACCTATCCGCGCGAGGTCCGCAAGATCATGGACGATCTCAAGCACCCGGCGCTGTTGATGGTCGACACCATCTCCGGCCTCGGCTCGCTGGAATACGAACACGACGCCTGGGGCATCGACGTCTCCGTCGCGGGCTCGCAGAAGGGATTGATGCTGCCGCCCGGGCTCGGCTTCAACGCGGTCTCGGAGAAGGCGCTGGCGGTCGCGAAGGCCAATCCGGGCCTGCGCTCTTATTGGGAGTGGGAGGACGTCATCGCCTTCAACAAGCTCGGCACCTTCCCCTATACGCCCGCGATCAACCTGCTGTTCGGCCTGCGGGAAGCGATCCGGATGCTGGAGGAAGAAGGGCTCGAGAACGTCTTCGCCCGCCACAAGCGCCACAGCGCCGCCACCCGCGCGGCGATGAAGGTCTGGGGCCTGGAGACCCAGTGCCAGGATCCGCAGGCGCATTCGCCGGCGCTGACCGGCGTTGTCATGCCCGAGGGCCACGATGCCGACCATTTCCGCAAAGTGGTGCTGGAGAATTTCGACATGTCGCTCGGCACCGGGCTGAACAAGATCAAGGGCAAGGCGTTTCGCATCGGCCATATCGGCCATTTCAACGACCTGATGCTGATGGGCACGCTGTCCGGCGTCGAGATGGGGCTCGACCTGGCCAAGGTGCCGCATCGCACAGGCGGCGTGCTCGCCGCCATGGACGTGCTCAAGGGCCGCGAGGTGGTGCCGATGCAGAAGGCCGCGGTGGCATGAGCGGTGCTTGAACTGGTGCCAGTATCCAACAGCGTAAAGGAAGAGCGCGCGATGAACGCCCCGGTCAATTCCAGCGAAGACCTGCTCTATGCCGTCGAGGACGGCATCGCGCGGCTGACCTTCAACCGTCCGCAGGCGCGCAACGCGCTGACCTTCGCGATGTATGAGCAGATGGCCAAGGTCTGCGAGGACATCAACGCCGACCGCTCCATCAAGGCGCTGATCCTGACCGGCACCGGTGACAAGGCGTTCGCCTCCGGCACCGACATCTCGCAATTCCGGGCGTTCAAGACGGCCCAGGATTCGCTCGACTACGAGGCGCGGATCGACCGGGTGCTGGGTACGCTGGAAAGCTGCCGGGTGCCCGTCATCGCCGCGATCGCCGGCGCCTGCACCGGCGGCGGCGCGGGCATCGCGGCCTGCTGCGACATCCGGATCGGCACCGAGACGACGCGGATCGGGTTTCCGATCGCGCGCACGCTCGGCAACTGCCTGTCGATGTCCAATATTTCCCGCCTGGTCGCGCTGATCGGGCCGGCGCGGACCAAGGACCTGATCTTCAAAGCGCGCCTGGTCGAAGCGCCGGAGGCGCTGGCGCTCGGGCTCCTGAACGAGGTGGTGCCCGATGTCGAGGCGCTGCAGCGGCGCGCGATGGAAACCGCCAAGCTCGTGGCTTCCCATGCGCCGATCACCCTCGAAGTCACCAAGGAGGCGGTCCGCCGCATCCGCCGCACCCTGTCGCGCGACGAGGGCGAGGACCTGATCCTCAAGGCCTATATGAGCGAGGATTTCCGCGAGGGCATGGACGCGTTCCTGAACAAGCGGGCTCCGAACTTCAAGGGCCGGTAGTTGCTGCGGCGCGCTGCAATCTGGCGCCAAAAAATCACTGGCAGTGTGGCAGGAGCCTGCTTGAACTTGCCGTATTGAGCCCGCACAATATTACCCTGCAAGCATCCCGCCGCGTCCCGCGGCGCAAGAATCTACAGGGAATCAAACACGTGCGACATCTAACCAAAGCCGCGGCCGCGCTGGCGGCAATGCTCCTTGGCGCGCCCGCTGTTGCCGGCTGGGAGCCTTCGAAGCCCGTCGAGATCGTGGTCGCAGCCGGCGCAGGCGGCGCCTCCGATCAGATGGCGCGCATGATGCAGGCGGCGATCCAGAAGAACAACCTGATGAAGGCGCCGATGGTGGTCTCGCTCAAGGGCGGGGCGTCCGGCGCCGAGGCCTTGATGTACATGAAATCCAGCGAGGGCGATCCGAACAAGATCCTGATCGCCTATTCGCTGATCTACATGCTGCCGCTGTCGGCCAAGATCCCGTTCTCCTGGCAGGAATTGACGCCGGTGTCGGTGATCGCGCTCGACCAGTTCGTGCTGTGGGACAACGCGTCAGGACCCAAGACGGTCAAGGAATTCATTGCGGCGGCGAAAGCTGCGGGCACGCCGTTCAAGATGGGCGGCACGGGATCGAAGCGCGAGGACCACGTGCTGACCGTGTTCGTCGAGCAGAAGACCGGCGCCAAGTTCGCCTATCTGCCCTACAAGTCCGGCGGCGAAGCCGCCACCCAGCTCGTCGGCAGCCACATCGACTCCAACGTCAACAACCCTTCCGAAAACCTCGAAGTGTGGCGGGCCGGGCAGGTCCGCGCGCTCTGCGTGTTCGACAAGGAGCGGATCGCCTATCAGGAGAAGGTGACCGAGAGCCAGTCCTGGCACGACATCCCGACCTGCAAGGAGGGAGGG
>NZ_JAFAVV010000433.1 GCF_019242285.1 Bradyrhizobium sp. | reverse complement strand
AGTAGCTCGGGATCGACGTGCCCTGGTTGGCGGCCAGCAGCGTGCCGCCATAGATCTTCGAGCGGTACACCGCCTGCCCGCCGAGCTCCCAGGTGTCGTTGAGCTGATATTTCGACAACAGGCTGAAGGACTCGTGCGCGACGTTGGCGAGCTGCAATCCGACATTGGTCGTATAGAGCGCGGGATCGGGGACATTCGCCGAAGGCACGTTCGACTTGGTCACCCGCGACTGCATCAGGACCAGACCGCCGAACACGCTCCATTTGTCGGTGATCTTGCCGCCGACGCCGAGATCGATGCCGCGGACGTAATAGGAGGCGCCGGCGGTGACGCAGGAAATCGTCGTGCCCGCATAGGGGCAGGCGGCGGTCTGGTTCGCGGCGCTGGTGACGTTGAAGGCCTCGCGGGCGTTGTCCTTGGTGGTCTGGAACAGGGCGGCCGTCAGCAACAGATGGCGGTCGAACAACTCCCATTTGGTGCCGATCTCGGCCGACGTGTTCTTTTCCGGTCCGAAGATCTGGTTTCCGTTGCCGCTGATCACGGGCGCCAGACCGCCATAGGCGGTGCTGGTGCCGTCGAACTCGGCACCCACCGGGTTCGCGGAGGTCGCATACGCCACATAGACGCTGCCGTTCGGCAGCGGCTTGAGCGTCAGGCCAAGGTTGAAGTCGGGAATGCCGAACTCGGCAGACTGGGTGCCGAAGACGTTTGCGAGGGCCCCCGTTCCCCACCCGGCCGTCTTGACCGTGTAATCGTCGTAGCGGACGCCGGCGTTGAAGATCAGGAGATCATGATAGTTGGCGCTGTCGAGGAGGTAGCCGCTGTTGGTGTCGATGGCGATATTGGTCGGGTGAGCGCCGAACGCGGTGGGACCGAACGGAAGATTGGTATCTTGCGGGGCGAACACACTCACCCCTGTCTCCGATCCGTTGCCCGTGAACACGCCGGTGCCCGTCGTGATTTCCGAGGCAAGACCGGTGAAGTTGTTGATGGACGAGGTCTCGCGGTCGATCTCGACGCCCGCGAGCGCCGTGTGCTTGAAGCCGAGGCCGTCGTTGAACTTGTAGGTCGCCTCGGTCTGGTTGGCGATGACGTCCGTGACCTGGAAGCGGCTCTGCGGATTGGCACTGAGGGTCGACGCCGACAAGGGATTCGTCAGCACAGGGGATTCCGGCAGCGTGCCGATGTACATCTGGCTCGAGCTTGAATCGCGGAACCGGTTGGTGATCAGGATATCAGGCGTGACCTGCACCTCAGCATTGAGCGTGCCGATGTCCTGACCGGTCCGGTAGAAGTCGCGGTTGACGAAGCCGTAGAAATTCTTGCGGTCGACGCCGAAATCCGGGAACGGGCCGCCGGCCGTGGTCGCCGTGCTCGGACGGTAATAGGGCACGCCGAAATCGGGAATGCCGGTCAGCTCGGTGTGGATGTAGCCGGCCGTGATCTTCACCGCGTCGGTCGGCGTCCACTTGGTCGCGACGAAGGCGCCGTTGCGATCGTCGGTGACGTATTTGCGGCCGGCGACGTCGGCGTCCTGGAACAGGCCGCCGGCACGGACCGCCAGCGTCGGGCTGATGACCTGGTTGACGTCGAGCGTCACCCGCTTGGTCTGGTCGGTGCCGAACGTCGTGTCCATGTTGTAGAAGCTCTTCTCGGTGGTCGCCTGCTTGGTGACGATGTTGATCGCACCGCCCGCGGTGCCGCGGCCGGCAAAGGAGGAAGCCGGTCCGCGCAGGATCTCGACCTGCTCGGTGAAGAAGTTCTCGCGCACGCTGACGCCGGCGTCGCGCACGCCGTCGATGAAGACGTCGTTCCTGGCGTCGAAGCCGCGGATGAAGAAGCGATCGCCGAAGGCGTTGCCGCCTTCCCCGGTCCCGAGCGTCACGCCGGCGGTGGAGAGAATCGCCTGCTTCAGCGTGGTCGCGTTCTTGTCCTCAAGCACTTCCTTGCTGAGCACCGTGACGGTCTTCGGCGTATTCAGGAGCGGCTCGGGGAACTTGCCCGAGGCCTGCAGATGATCGACCTTGTAGGGCGCGGCGGCATCCGCGTAAGGGTTGCGGTCGGCGCTGAGCCCGCCGGCATTCGGAAACGGCACGGCCGGCGCCTGGGCCACCCGCGCGCGCTCCGCCGCGCGCCGCAGGGCATTGCGGGCGCGCACCTGGTCGGGCGTGGGTTTCGATGCGGCAGGCCGCGGGCGCGCTACCGGCGCATCCACGTTGACAGGCGGAATGTTCGTCTGCTGCGCCTCGGCGGTCCCCGAGAACGACGCCACCGCGATCAGCCCCGCGACCGCCGAAACCTTCCTGCCCGAACCAATGTCGAACGACTCATCGACCGAGCCCATCGCTGCAACCGAACGCAGCGACCTCGGCGCCTTCACCTCACCCATTTTTTCTTGCGCCCCACCGAATCGAATTTCTGAATCGCGATGCCGTCCTTTGCATGCACGATGCAAGATTTGGTATCGGGCACCCATCGGCGGGTCAAATTGAACGCCTCCATTCGAGCCTTGAATAGTTCCAGATCAAAATGATTCTAAAATGCACCTTCAAAACGGCTGCCGAACCTGCGAATCGGGCGCACCGATGACCAAGGGCTCCTCGCACCTCCACGCGCGTCGCAGATCAATCGCTGCTCGGCGGTTTCATCAGCGAGAACAGTTCATCGACCGTCTGCTGCGCGATCATCCGCACGCGGTCGGGCTGCTCCACACCGGCAATGTTGACCCCCTTCACCACGGCTTTGATCTCGTCGCGAAAGTCGGTGAGGAATCGCAATGGATCGCGCTGATCGTTGGCGACCCGCGCAATAAGGCCCGTGATGAGTATCTGACATGCAATCAGCTTTCCGTTCAATTCGTCCATCACCCTGTTCCGTTCGATCGTGACGAGTCGATATGAACGAGGCCGCGGCCGGCTGACAACCGGACTCCCATGCCGCATCTTGGAAGAAGTTCAAAATGGCTTCACACGCCGCCGATGACCGCCGCCATCATTTGGCCGCAACATGCCCGGGCGGGTCGGACAGCGTCTTGATGCGTTCCTTGATCTCGCGAAGCGTCGTCAGGCTGGCCTGGATCGAATCGTCCGGCACGCCCTCGAGCACGTCGGTCGCGATCCGGTCGCGCAGGCCGTCGAGATCGTCGACGAGCTGCCGCCCAGCTTCGGTCAGGAACAGCCGGTTGGCGCGCCGGTCCTTCGGATCATGGCGACGCTCGAGCAGGCCGTGCTCGACGAGACGGTCCAGGAGCCGCACCAGCGAGATCGGCTGCAGCTCCAGCACGTCGGCGAGGTCGACCTGCGACAGGCCCTCGTGCTGCCGCAGCCGGAACAGCACGATCCACTGCGCGCGAGTCGTGCCACGTCCCTTGGCACGATGATCGATGTAGTTGCGCAGCAGCCGCGAACTTTCGACAAGTTGTGCGACCAGCTGGCGTTTCAGATCGAGCGACATGGCCCAGGTCCGTCCCTTGGGATATTTTCACCTTGCTGATTGTTTAGGTAATCTCAAGCCATAGTGTGTTTACACATTAATTGCATGCATACTATAGATGGAAAGGCTAGGAACCTTTTTAAAGTCCCTTTATTCCTAGCCTCTTAAACATATGAGCCGGCGTGAAGCCTCCGGACGGTGAACCAATATGAGGAAGTCGCGGACGATCCGATGGCTGCTGTTTATCGCCGTTGTGGCGGCTGTGGGCTACTATGGCTGGCAGCGCTACGAGACCCAGCAAAACGCGGCCAAGACCGCCAGCGCGCAGAAGGCGGCGCCGCGGCCGCCGGTGCCGGTTTCCATCGCGCAGGTGCAGACGTCGGACTTCCCGGTCTATCTGACCGGGCTCGGCACCGTGCAGGGCTTCAACACCGTTCAGGTGCGTACACGCGTCGATGGCCAGATCGACAAGATCGCCTTCCAGGAGGGCCAACTCGTCCAGCAGGGCGACCTGCTCGCCGACATCGATCCGCGTTCTTTCCAGGCGACGCTGGACCAGGCCAAGGCTAAGAAGGCGCAGGATGAGGCCAACCTGGCCAACGCCAATCTCGACCTGCAGCGCTACACCAAGCTCGGCGAGTTCGCGACCCGCCAGCAGACCGACACCCAGCGCTCGACGGTCGCGCAATTGACGGCGCAGATCGCGGCCGATGACGCCGCCATCTCCAAC
>NZ_JAFAVV010000400.1 GCF_019242285.1 Bradyrhizobium sp. | reverse complement strand
GACCACGCGCTCGCCGAAGGTCGCGACGTGCGCCGACGTGATGTTGAGGCTGAGCTTCGACAGCGTCGCCGTCAGCTCGTAGAGCAGGCCGGGCCGGTCGAGGCCGGACACCTCGATCACCGTGTAGCGGTCGGACCATTGGTTGTTGATGGTCACTTCCGGCTCGATCACGAAAGGCCGCGCCTTGCTGCGCACCGTGCGCCGCGCCACCACTTCGGGCAGGCGGAGCTTGCCCTCCAGCACATCCTCGATCATCTCGCCGATGCGTGTGGCGCGCCGGCCCTCGTCCTCGTCGCGGTCGTATTCGCGCGAGATCGAGATGGTGTCGAGCGCGCGGCCGTCGGTCGTGGTGTAGATCTGGGCGTCGACGATGTTGGCGCCGGCGGAGGCACAGGCGCCCGCGATGATCGACAGCAGCCACGGATGGTCCATCGCGAAGATGGTGAGCTCGGTGACGCCGCGCGCCTCGTCGAACCCGACATTGATCGCGAGCTTGTGCCCGGCCTGCTCGCTGGCGCGCACGAAGCGGGCATGGCGGATCTTGCGGGGCAGCTCGACCTTGAGCCAGTAGGCGGGGTAATGCCGGTCGATATAGGCGTTGAGCTCGGCCTCGGGCCATTCCGAGAACGCGATGCGGAACTCCGCCTGCGCCGCCGCGATCCGCCGGGCGCGGTTGACCTCGGAGAAGCCGCCGGTCAAGACCGGCTCGGTCTCGTAATAGAGCGTGCGCAGCAGCTGCGCCTTCCAGCCGTTCCAGACGCCGGGACCGACGCCGCGAATGTCGGCGGTGGTCAGGATGGTCAACAGCTTCATCTGCTCGACCGACTGCACCACATTGGCGAAGGTCTCGATGGTCTTGTGGTCGGAGAGGTCGCGCGACTGCGCCATGGTCGACATCGTCAGATGCTGTTCGATCAGCCAGGCCACGAGCTCGGTGTCGGCCGGCGAGAAGCCGAGCCGCGGGCACAGCCGCCGCGCCACCTTGGCGCCCGCGATCGAGTGATCCTCGGGGCGGCCCTTGGCGACGTCGTGCAGCAGCACGGTGATGTAGATCACCGGCCGGTGCTCGGGGCGGATCTTGCGCATCAAATCGCTGGCGAGCGTGAACTCGTCGTTGCCGCCGCGCTCGATCTCCTGCAGGAAGCCGACGCAGCGGATCAGATGCTCGTCGACCGTGTAGTGATGATACATGTTGAACTGCATCATCGACACGATGCGGCCGAAGGCGCGGATGAAATGGCCGAGCACGCCGGTCTCGTTCATCCGCCTGAGCACGATCTCGGCGCCGTTGGAGGTCAGGATCTCCATGAACAGGCGGTTGGCTTCCGGGTTGTCGCGAAGCGCCGTGTCGATCAGCCGCAGCGAGCGCGTCACGGTGCGCATCGCGTCCGGATGGAAGGCGAGGTTGTTCTTCTGCGCCAGCCGGAAGATCCGGATCAGGTTGACCGGATCGTGCTTGAACACGTCGGGGCCGGCGAGGTTGATGCGGTTGTTGTCGACGATGAAATCGTCGCTGTCCGGCACACGCCGCCGCACCGTCGAGGGCCGCAGGCGGGCCATCATGCGCGACAGCACCGGCGCCGGCTTGGCCTGCTGGTCCTCGAGCTTGGCGCACAGGATCGCGGTCAGGTCGCCGACGTCTTTTGCAACGAGGAAGTAGTGCTTCATGAAGCGCTCGACGTCCTGCATGCCGGGATGCGAGGTATAGCCGAGCCGGACCGCGATCTCGCGCTGCAGGTCGAACGACAATCGCTCCTCGGCACGCCCGGCGAGGAAATGCAGATTGCAGCGCACCGACCAGAGGAAGTCGGCGCAGCGGCGGAAGATACGGTATTCGCGGGCGTCGAACACGCCGCGCTCGAACAGCTCGTCGGTGGTGCGCACGCGGTAGACGTATTTCGCGATCCAGAACAGCGTGTGCAGGTCGCGCAGCCCGCCCTTTCCGTCCTTGACGTTGGGCTCGACCAGGTAGCGCGACTGCCCGCCGCGGCGGTGCCGCTCCTCGCGCTCGGCAAGCTTGGCGGTGACGAACTCGGCGGCGGTGCCCTGCACCACCTCCTTGTCGAAGCGCTCCACCAATTCGTCGTAGAGTGGCTTGTCGCCGGTCAAGAACCGCGTCTCCAGGATCGCGGTGCGGATCGTCATGTCGCCGCGCGCCTGGCGGATCGATTCGTCGACCGAGCGGGTGGCGTGGCCGACCTTCAGCCCCATGTCCCACAGGCAATACAGGATCGCTTCGGCGACCTGCTCGCCCCAGGCGGTCTGCTTGTAGGGCAGGATGAACAACAGGTCGATGTCGGATTCCGGCGCCATCAGGCCGCGGCCGTAGCCGCCGGTCGCGACCACCGCCATGCGCTCGGCGCCCGAGGGGATCGGCGAACGGTAGAGATGGCGGGTCGCCGCCGAGAACACGATGCGGATGATCTCGTCCTGCACGAAGCACAGTCGCTCGGCGCAGCGGCGGCCATGGCGATCCTTCAAGAGCAGGCCTTGCGCGTTGGCGCGGGCCGCGAGCAGCTCGGCTTTGAGGAATTGCGCGACGCTGGAGCGGAACATGTCCTCGCGGCCGGCATGCTGTTCGGCGAGCGCGTCGACGGCGGCCGCGATCCGCTCCGAATCGAAGCCGGAATCGGCTTGGGGTTCGATCTTGGGTTCAATCTTGGGTTCGATCTTGGGCTCGGATTGAATGACGGCACTATCCATGACCTGACCGGATCTCGGAGCGGGTTGGGGGTGTCACGATAACATGACGGGCGAAGAGCGGTCTCATGCTGCGTTGGCGCGCTTTTGGGCAAGGCCGTTCTCGGCGCGCCGCTTCCTATGTACGGATTTTCCCATCCATCATTCTGTATAACGTCCTGAATTAAAAGATGGTTTGAGCGTCGCGCAGGGAAAGGGGCACTTCATGAGGAAATTGGCGTATCTGGCGCTGCTCGCGCTCGCCGTGATTCTGCCTGGCGCAGTGCAGGGGGCCGAGGTCAAGGAAATCCGCATCGACTGGGCGACCTACAACCCGGTGTCGCTGGTGCTGAAGCACAAGGGGCTGCTGGAGAAGGAATTCGCTAAGGACGGCATCGGCATCGTCTGGGTGCAGTCGGCCGGCTCCAACAAGGCGCTGGAGTTCCTCAATGCCGGCTCGATCGATTTCGGCTCGACCGCGGGCTCGGCGGCGCTGGTGGCGAGGATCAACGGCAACCCGATCAAGTCGATCTATGTCTATTCGCGGCCCGAATGGACCGCGCTGGTGACGACGAAGGACTCCAGGATCACGACGGTTGCCGACCTCAAGGGCAAGCGCGTCGCGGTGACGCGCGGCACCGATCCGCACATCTTCCTGGTGCGGGCGCTGCTCGGCGCCGGATTGAGCGAGAAGGACATCACGCCGGTGCTGTTGCAGCATGCCGACGGCAAGACCGCGCTGGTCCGCGGCGACGTCGACGCCTGGGCCGGGCTCGACCCGATGATGGCGCAGGCCGAGATCGAGGACGGCGCCAGGCTGTTCTACCGCAAGGCGGATGCCAACACCTGGGGCATCCTCAACGTGCGCGAGGATTTCCTCAAGGAGCATCCGGACCTCGTCCGCCGCGTCCTCGCCGCCTACGAGGAGGCGCGCAAGCAGTCGCTTGCGAACTACGACGAGCTGAAGAAGACCTTCGTGGCGGTGACGAAATTGCCCGAGAACGTCGTCGACAAGCAGCTCAAGGAGCGCACCGAATTGACCCATAGCCGGATCGGCGCGCCGCAGCGCGAGTCCATCCTTGCCGCCGGCCTGGCGCTGCAGGAGGCGGGCGTGATCGACGCCAAGGCCGACGTCAAAGCGGCGCTGGATTCGCTGATCGACGACCAGGTTCCGCTGCCGACGGATTGAGGAGAGCGGAGCGCGTGTCCTCCATTCGCCGCCTTGCAAATCCCGCGCGAGAAGCGTCTTGCTATGGTCATGACCGTCGAACTGCCGATCGAGCACGCCAACGCGGAAATATCGCCGACGCCATCCGCGCGGCCGTCCCGTTTCGTGCGACCGGCGCTCGGCCTCCTGCTTCCGGTGACGCTGGCGGCGGCGTGGGAGCTGATCGTCTGGCTTGGCTATTCCAACGGGCGCCTGGTGCCGCCGCCGAGCCGCGTGTTCGCGACCATCGTCGAACTCGCGCGGAGCGGCGAGCTTGTCCGGCACATCGCCGCGACCCTCACGCGCGTCGCGCTCGGCTTCGGCCTCGGCGTGCTCGCCGGCACGCTGCTCGGCGCCGTCTCCGGCTATTGGGCGATGGCGCGGCGGCTGCTCGATCCGTCAATCCAGGCGCTGCGCGCGATCCCCTCGCTCGCCTGGGTGCCGCTGTTCATCCTCTGGCTCGGCATTTTCGAGACCTCGAAGATCGTGCTGATCGCGGTCGGCGTGTTCTTTCCGGTCTATCTCGGTGTGATGGGCGCGATCCTGTCGGTCGACCGCAAGATCGTCGAGGTCGGCCGCGTCTATCGCCTCTCGGGGCCGGCGATGATCCGCCGCATCCTGTTGCCGGCGGTGCTGCCGGCCTATGTGGTCGCGCTGCGGGTCGGTCTCGGCCTGGGCTGGATGTTCGTGGTCGCGGCCGAGCTGATCGGAGCATCCGAAGGATTGGGCTATCTGCTGCTGGACGGCCAGCAGCTCGGCAAGCCGGCGCAGATTCTCGCGGCGATCGTGATCTTCGCGATTCTCGGCAAGGCCACCGACTGGCTGATCGAGATTGCCGCCGCGCCGTTCCTGCGCTGGCAGGACGCCTTCGGCCGGCAGGGTGGGGCTGCCTGATGCTCGCACTCGACCATGTCGGC
>NZ_JAFAVV010000155.1 GCF_019242285.1 Bradyrhizobium sp. | reverse complement strand
CGCTGGTGTTTTTGCAGAACATCACCGGCTTCATGGTCGGCAAGAAGTACGAGGCCGGGGGCATTGCGCGTGACGGCGCCAAGCTGGTGACGGCGGTGGCGACCGCGTCGGTGCCGAAATTCACCGTCGTGATCGGCGGCTCCTATGGCGCCGGCAATTACGGCATGTGCGGCCGCGCCTACAGTCCGCGCTTCCTGTTCATGTGGCCGAACGCCCGCATTTCGGTGATGGGCGGCGAGCAGGCGGCGATGGTGCTGAGTCAGGTCCGGCGCGACAACATCGAGGCCAAGGGCGAGGCGTGGGCCGCGGAAGAGGAGGAGCAGTTCCGCAGCCCCATCCGCGCGCAATATGAAAGCCAGGGCAATCCCTATTACGCCACGGCGCGGCTGTGGGACGATGGCGTGATCGATCCCGCCGATACGCGGCTGGTGCTGGGGCTTTCGCTGTCGGCGGCTGCGAACGCGCCGATCGAGCCGACCAAATTCGGCCTGTTCAGGATGTGACGATGGATCGCCCGAAACCCTACCGTCGCTTCCGCAAGCTCCTGATCGCCAACCGCGGCGAGATCGCGGTCCGCGTGATCCGCACCGCGCGCGCCATGGGGCTTTCGAGCGTCGCGGTCTATTCCGAGGCGGACGCCGGCGCCCTGCATGTCGAGATGGCCGACGAGGCCGTGCTGCTCGGCGCACCCCGTGCGCGCGACAGCTATCTCAACATCGAGCGGGTGATCGAGGCCGCGCGAAAGACCGGCGCCCAGGCGATCCATCCCGGCTACGGCTTCCTCTCCGAAAGCGCCGAATTCGCACAGGCCTGTTTCGACGCGAACATCGTGTTCGTTGGGCCGACCCCGGCGATGATCCGCGCGATGGGCTCTAAGGCCGGATCGAAACTTCTGATGGAGCAGGCCGGCGTGCCGCTGGTGCCCGGCTATCACGGCGACGCCCAGGACGAGGCCGTGCTGGCGCGCGAGGCGGCGAAGATCGGTTTTCCGGTGCTGATCAAGGCCTCCGCCGGCGGCGGCGGCCGCGGCATGCGCATCGTGCGTGCCGCATCCGAGCTTTCGGCGGCGATCACCAGCGCCAAGCGCGAGGCCAACGCGGCGTTCGGCAACGACCACGTGCTGATCGAGAAATATGTCGACAATCCCCGCCACATCGAGGTGCAGGTCATCGGCGACAGCCACGGCAATCTGCTCTCGCTGTTCGAGCGCGAATGCACGCTGCAGCGCCGGCACCAGAAGGTGATCGAGGAAGCGCCGTCGCCGACGCTCGATGCCAGCAGGCGCGAGGCGGTCTGCGCGGCCGCGCGCAAGGCGGCGGGCGCGGTCGATTATGTCGGCGCCGGCACCATCGAGTTCGCCTCCGACGGCAAGGAGGTGTTCTTCATCGAGATGAACACCCGTCTGCAGGTCGAGCATCCCGTGACCGAATTGATCACCGGCATCGATCTCGTCGAATGGCAGCTTAGGGTTGCGTTCGGCGAAGCACTGCCGCTGAAGCAGGACCAGGTCAAGATCGACGGCCACGCCATCGAGGCGCGGGTGTATGCGGAAAATCCGGCAAAGAACTTCATGCCGTCGGTCGGGAAGATTCGCACATGGCATGCGCCGAACGAAACGGAGGGCCTGCGCATCGATGCCGGCTATCGCGGCGGCGATGCGGTGTCGCCCTATTACGACGCGATGCTGGCCAAGGTGATCGCCTGGGCGCCGACACGGGACGCCGCAATCGCGCGGCTGAACCGTGGGTTGACGGAAACCGATGTCCGCGGCATCGTCACCAACATCCCATTCCTGTCGGCGCTGGTGACGCATCCTGCCGTCGCGGCCAATGTCATCGACACCGGCTTCATCGAGCGGGAGTTGAAGGCATTGACGCCGGCGCCCGCAGCGGCGGGCGAACTGGAGCTTGGTGCGGCGGTCGCGGCTATTCTTGGCGAGGAGGCGAAGGCGGCGGGCGCGCAAGGCGGATCGCCGTGGCAGAGCTTCGGCTGGATGCCGGTCGGACAGCGGCAGCGCGTGTTCGCTTTCCGTCAGGGGCAGGGCGCCGAGCAGAAGGTCATCCTAAGCTACGGCAAGGGACCGGCGACGCTTGCGATCGGCGACCGGGTTTTGCCTTTTGCCTGGTCGATGACCGCGGATGGCACTTGCGATCTCACGCTTGACGGCGTGAAGTCCCGTATCTTCGCGGTGATCGAGGGCCACGAGCTCTATCTGCGCACGAGCAACGGCCGCTTCGAATTGCACTGGGTCGATCCGTTCGGCGGCGACGATGAGGAGCTGGTCGGCGAGGACAAGATCGCGGCTCCCCTGCCGGGCACGGTGGTGGCGATCCTGGCGGAGGAGGGCGCGAAGCTCGACAAGGGCGCGGCGATCCTGACGCTGGAAGTCATGAAGATGGAGCAGACGCTGCGGGCGCCATTCGCTGGCGTGCTCAAGGCGATCAAGTGCAAGGTCGGCGACATCGTACAGGAGGGTGTCGAGCTCGCCGAGGTCGAGCCGACGGGCGCGTGATGTGATGAGCGAGCAGGTCCGCATCATCGAAATGGGGCCGCGCGACGGTCTGCAGAATGAGAAGACGGCGGTCGGCGTCGAGGCGCGCATCGCCTTCGTCGAGGCGCTGGTTGCAGCCGGGCTTGATACGGTCGAAGTCGGCGCCTTCGTCTCGCCCAAGGCGATCCCGCAGATGGTCGGCTCGGACGAGGTGCTGCGCGGCGTCGGCCGACTGCCGGGCGAGTTTCACGTGCTGGTGCCGAACGAGAAGGGCTACGACGCCGCGCGTGCCGCCGGCGCCGAGGTCGTGTCGGTGTTCGCGGCGGCGTCGGAGGGATTCTCCCGTGCCAACATCAACTGCTCGATCGCCGAATCGATCGAGCGGTTCAAGCCGGTGATGGCGCGGGCCAAGGCCGACGGCGTCAGGGTGCGCGGCTATATCTCCTGCGTGCTCGGCTGCCCTTTCGACGGCGAGATCAAGCCGAAGGCGGTCGCCGGTGTCGCGAAGACGCTGTGGGAGGTTGGCTGCTACGAAGTCTCGCTCGGCGACACCATCGGTGTCGGCACACCGACCAAGGCCAGAGAGATGCTGCGGGCAGTCGGCACCGAGGTGCCGATCGCGCATCTCGCCATGCATTTTCACGACACCTATGGCCAGGCGCTCGCGAATCTCTACGCCGGCCTGGAGGAGGGCGCACGGGTGATCGATTCGGCCGCTGGCGGCCTCGGCGGTTGTCCTTACGCGCCCGGTGCAACGGGCAATGTCGCGACCGAGGACGTCGTCTACATGCTCGAGGGCATGGGCGTCAGAACCGGCGTCGACATGGCCAAGCTCGTCGCGGCGACGAACGAGATCGCCGGATTGCTAGGCCGCCCGCCGGTGAGCCGCGTGGTGAATGCGTTGAACGCGAAGCGGTCGTCTGGACGTTAGTGAATTAAAGCTCGATTGTGGACGTTACATTAGTTCAAGTTTACGCCCAATTCTCTCAACAGTCCGACCGCTCTCTCCATACGTCCATTTTGGGTTTTTGACCCTTTTCGTCGCACAAGCTCACCCTTCCAATCGAATACTTTTTCG
>NZ_JAFAVV010000771.1 GCF_019242285.1 Bradyrhizobium sp. | reverse complement strand
CATGTCATCGAGGGCCATCGCGTCTTCACCCAGATGTCGGTCACCGACAATCTCCTGCTTGCGGGCTACGACCTGCCGCGCGCCGAGCGCGGCGGGCGGGTCGAGGAGGCGCTGTCGTTCTTCCCGGAGATCGCCGAGAAACGCCACAAGCGCGGCGGCGCGCTGTCGGGGGGCCAGCAGCAGATCCTGACCGTGGCGCAGGGACTGGTACGGCGGCCGCGCCTGTTGATGCTGGACGAGCCTTCGGCGGGACTGTCGCCGGTGCTGGTCGATCGCGTGCTCAATGTCATCGGGCAGTTGCGTCAGCAGGGCACCGCGGTGCTGCTGGTCGAGCAGCTCCTGGAGAAGGCGCTGGCCGCCGCCGACCGGGTCTATGCCCTGGTCCAGGGCAACATCGTGCTGCAGGCCAAGACCAGCGAGAGCGACCTGCCGCACCGGCTGGAGCGCGCCTATTTCGGCCATGAGAGCCACGCGTTGAATTGACGAAACCACTTTTGGGGATGGAGGAAACAACATGAGGACCGTGCCCGTCAGCCGTCGCCGGTTCGTGCAGTCGTCGGCGGCAGCCGCATCGTGGCTCGTGGCCGCGCCCGCGCTGATCGGCCGCGCCGAGGCGGCGACCTTGAAGCTGAAATGCTCGTCGTCGCTGCCCAATGATCCCAAATTCGCCAACGGCCGGGTCTATTACGACAACCTCGTCGCGAGCCTGAAAGCGAACGGGCTCGACGGCCAGGTCGACGTCACCTTCTTCCCCGACAACCAGCTCGGGCAGGAGATCGACGTCATCAACTCGGTCAAGCTCGGCGTCATCGACCTGATGGTGTCGGGCTCCTCGATCTCGGCCAATCTGGTGCCGCTGGTCGGCACTTTCGACCTCGGCTATCTCTTCACGAGCTTCCCGCAGCAGACCAAGGCCTTCGACGGCGGCGCCGCCAAGCCGATCGAGGAGGCGCTGCTCAAGGGCGCCAACATCCGCATCATCGCCTGGGCCTATAATTTCGGCTCGCGCAGCGTGCTGGCGAAGAAGCCGGTGAAGACGCCGGAGGATCTGGCGGGCCTCAAGATCAGGACCTTGCCGAACCCGATCATCACCGAATGCCTGCGGCTGATGGGTGCGGCCGCGACGCCGCTGGCCTTCGGCGAGATCTACACCGCGCTGCAGGCCGGCGTGCTCGACGGGCTCGAGCACGACCCGCCGACCATTCTCGCCAGCAAGTTCTATGAGACCTCGAAGAACTACGCGTTGACCCAGCACAACTTCTCGCCGCTCGCGATCTATTTCAGCGAGGCCACCTTCACCCGCATGGATGCGAAGCTGCGCGAGGGCTTTCTCGACGCCGCGCAGAAGGCGGCTGCCGCGACTCGGACCCACGGTCTTGCGGTCGAGAAGGAGGCGCTGGCCGCGCTGGCCGAGAAGGGCGTCGCCGTGGTCGAATGCGACAAGGAGGCGTTCCGCAAGCGCGTGCTGCCGCAGACCGACAATTTCATCAAGGCGCATCCGGAGGCGAAGCCGGTCGTCGACGCGATCCGCGCCACCCAGGCGTGAGGTGATGGCGCGATGTCGTATGCCATGCTGATGCCGGTCGCGCGCCACTGGCTGATGGCCTCGCTGCTCACGCTGAGCGACGCCATAGCTGCGATCCTTTTGGCCGCCGACCTCGCGGTCGTCTGCGTCTCGGTCGCGTTGCGCTACTGGTTCAACGCGCCGGTCGAATGGGCTGACGACGTCGCGCGCGGGCTGATGGTGGCATCGAGCTTCTTCGGTGCGGCCAGCGCGCTCGCCCGCAGCGAAAACCTCGGCGTCGCGTACTTCATCGAACGGCTGCCGTCGTCCGTTCGTCGCGTGGTCGAGGCGGTCACGGCGCTGCTGATGACGATCATCGCGGCCTATGTCGCCTTCAATGCGCTCAAGCTCGGTTCGCTGACCGCCGGCCAGACCACCGGCTCCGGCCTGCCGCTGGAGCTGACCTTTTATCCCATGGGCGTCGGCGCGGCCTTCATGACTGTGTTTGCACTCGACATTTTTCGCAAGCGCACCTTCGGAGAGATGATCGCCGGGATCGTGACGACCGCGTTGGTCGCCGGGCTCTATCTGCTGTGGGATTATCTCAGCCCCGACTCCGTGCCGTCATCGGGCATGCTGATGCTGGTCGGCTTCTTCGTCACGCTGTTCGGCGGGCTGCCGATCGGGTTTGCGCTGGCGCTGGCCGCGCTGATCTTCATCTGGGTGGAGGGCACGCTGCCCGGCGTCATCTTCGCCCAGCAGATGGCGCGCGGCATCGACAATTTCGTGCTGCTGGCGATCCCGTTCTTCATCCTGGTCGGCTATCTCATGGAAGCCAACGGCATGTCGGTGCGGCTGATCGAGCTGCTGCAGCGGGCGGTCGGGCGCGTGCGCGGCGGGCTCAACGTCGTCATGGTGACCTCGATGGTGCTGTTCTCCGGCATCTCCGGCTCCAAGATGGCGGATGTCGCGGCCGTCGGCTCGGTGCTGATCCCGGCCGCGCGCCGCACGAGGCAGAATCCCGGCAGCGCGGTGGCGCTGCTCGCGGCTTCCGCAGTGATGGCCGAAACCATCCCGCCCTGCATCAACCTGATCATCCTGGGCTTCGTCGCCAACTTGTCGATCGGCGGCCTGTTCGTGGCGGGCCTCCTGCCGGCGGGTCTGATGGCCGTTGCGCTGATCGCGGTCTCGATCGTGTTCGGCAGGCGGCCGGCGCATGCCGAGGAAGCTCAGCCACGGCAGGTCAAGGGCCTGTGGAGCGGCGCGCTTGCGTCCTTCGGTCTGATCTTCATGATCTTCTTCGGCTTCAAGAGCGGCTTCGCCACCGCGACCGAGATCTCCGCCTTCGCCGCGGTCTACGCCATCGTGGTCGGCAGCGTGCTGTTCCGTGAGCTCAGTGTGAGGGCCGCGGCTCACAGCTTCATCCAGGCGGCGACGCGCTCGGGGCTGGTGCTGTTCATCGTCGCCGCGGCGCAATCGCTCGCCTTCATCCTGACCTTGCAGCAGGTGCCGCACGCGGTCGGCGAGGTC
>NZ_JAFAVV010000770.1 GCF_019242285.1 Bradyrhizobium sp. | reverse complement strand
GGCAACGACACCGAGCGTTCATTCTGGGTCCGCGCGCTCGAGCGCGGCGAAATCCGCGACAACGATCTCGACCACGCCATCGGGCTGATGACCAAGCACCGTGCGCTGGAGGATACGCTGAGCCGCGCGCAGCATTATGGCGCGATGGCCGTCGATGCGCTGGCGCTGTTTCCGGCGTCGGCGATGAAGTCGGCGCTGGAGCAGGTGGTGGCGTTCTGCCTCGCGCGCTCGCATTGAGCCGGGCATGACGGGCGCGAGCTTCCCGCTGTTTCTTGTGGCGGTCCTGGTGATCGCGGCGGTGCCGGGGCCGGGCATCTTCTATGTCGCGGCGAGAACACTCGCCGGCGGGAAGGCCGACGGCCTCGCCTCGACCGCCGGCACCGCGCTCGGCGGGCTGGTGCATGTGATGGCAGGCGCGATCGGCGTGTCGGCGCTGATCCTGGCGAGCGCCGAGCTGTTCACCGCGTTGAAGTTTCTCGGCGCGATCTATCTGGTCTGGCTTGGCATCAGGACGTTTCGAGAAGCGGACCATCTCTTGCGGATCAAGGCCGATGCGGCTGGCGCGCGCCGTTCGTTCGGCGAAGGCGTCCTGGTCGAGGCGCTCAATCCCAAGACCGCCGCGTTCTTCCTCGCCTTCATCCCGCAATTCATCGATCCGGCCACCGCCAATCCGGCGCTGCCATTCGTCGCACTCGGCCTGATCTCGGTGCTGCTCAACACCTCGGCCGACGTCATCGTGGTGCTGCTCGCCCAGGCGACGCGCACGCAGCTCGAAAGCCGGCCGCATCTGGTGCGGCGGATGCGACAGGGCTCGGGGATTTTCATCGCCGGTCTCGGCGTCTCGCTGGCGCTGGCGCGCCGGCCAGTGAGCAGTTAGTTAGCTCAGCGTGCCCGCATGCACCCACCAATCGGGGTGCGCGTGGCTGATCACCGCGGCGGCGGCTTGCGCATGGGCCGGGTCGGCGAAGATGGCAAAGCACGTCGCGCCGGACCCGCTCATCCGCGCCAGCCGCACGCCATCGGCGGCCGCCAATGTCGCAATCGCCTCGGCGATGACGGGCTGGATCCTGATGGCGGGCCGCTGCAGGTCGTTGCCGACGTGCGCCAGCGCCTTGACCCAGTCCGCAATGGCAGCGCCCGCCTTGGGCCAGGCCGGCGCCTCGATCACATCGGCGGCGCCGACCAGGAGCTCGCCGTTGCGTAAGCCCAGGGCCTTGAAGACGTCCGTGGTCGCAACGGGAACGCGCGGGTTGACCAGCACCGACGGCAATTCCGGCAGATCGAGCGGCAGCAGCACCTCGCCGACGCCGGTCATGTCGCAGGGCTTCGAGGCGAGGCACACAGGCACGTCCGCACCGGTCTTGAGCGCGACATCCTGGATGCGGGCATCGTCGAGCGACAGACCATTGAGCCGCGCCAGCAGCCGAAGCGCCGCGGCGGCGTCCGCTGAGCCGCCGCCGATGCCGGCCGCCACCGGCAGCACCTTCTCCAGGGTGAATTCGCCGAGCTTCAGATCGGACACGCGCTCAGCCAGCAGGTTGGCCGCCTTCAGCACGAGATTGTCGGCGGTCTCGCCACAGGCGCTCGCCAGCGGCCCGACGGTCTTCAGCGCCAGATGCGGACCGGGCGCGAGCGTCAGGCGGTCGGCGCAATCGCAGAACGCCACCACGCTTTCGAGATCATGATAGCCGTCGACACGGCGGCCGACCACGCGCAGCGAGAGATTGACCTTGGCGCGGCCCAGTTCGGTCAGCGTCCCCTCGGGCGCGACGGAGCCGACATTCGCATCAATCTCTTCGCCGGCCGTCATCGCGACTATCGCATCCAAAGCAGCGCTCGAAAAACGAACATGTCTCTAGCGCGCCGGCTTCGCCCTCTGCAAGCGCGTCGCGCTTGCAGTCGGGTGTCGAACCGGCAGGGCCAAGATACCGGCGAAGGACGAGGCTAGCCGCCCTTGCCGTCGTCCTTTTTCTTGTCGGCGGCATCCTGCTCTGGCGGCGGCGCCTTGTCGGCGGAAGCTGCGGCGGCCGGCGGAGCGTCGCCGGGCAGTCCGTTCGCGATCTTGGCCTCGATCTTGGGCAGATCCTCCGGCTCGGGCTTGAGGTCGCGGGCGTGGGCCCACTGGAACTTGGCCTCCAGCGTGCGGCCGACATGCCAATAGGCATCGCCGAGGTGGTCGTTGATGGTCGGATCCTCGGGCTTGAGGTCGACGGCGCGCTCGAGATTCTTCACCGCCTCGTCATAGTTGCCGATGCGGTAAAAGGCCCAGCCGAGCGAATCGACGATGTAGCCGTCGTCGGGGCGCTGCTCGACGGCGCGCTTGATCATCTTCATGCCCTCGTCGAGATTGGTGCCCTGGTCGATCCAGGAATAGCCGAGATAGTTGAGTACATGCGGCTGGTCGGGCTGCAGCTCGAGCGCCTTGCGCATGTCGGCTTCGGCCTTGGGCCACTGCTTGGAGCGCTCCTCGCAGATGCCGCGATAGTAGTAATAGACCGTGTTGCCCTTGTCGGCTGCATCGGGCAGCGCGTCGATGGCCTGCGAATAGGTCCCGACGCAGTCGGCGAACTTCTTGCGGCCGCGCTCGATGTTGCCGAGCGCCATGATCGCCTCGAGGTCCTTCGGATCGGCCGAGATCACCTCTTTCAATATCTTGATCGCCTCCTCGCTGCGGTCGGAGGCGTCGAGATCGGTCGCGAGCTGGATCTGCGCGTTGCGCTTCAGCGGCGAGGCCGCCGGCACCCGCTCATAGACCTTGATCGCCATCGCCGGCCGCTTCACGGAATCGTAGAGGTCGGCGAGCGACAGCAACGCCAGCGGATGGTTCGGCTGCAGATAGAGCGCAAGCTGCAGGTAGACCAGCGCGAGATCCTCGCCGCCGCGGCGGATCAGGGTGGCGCCGATGCCGTAGAGCGCTTCGGCCGCGCCGGCCTGCGGCGAATCGACCAGCGGCGGCAGCTTCTTGCCCTCCTTGGTCTCGCGAATGCCGAGCTGAACCAGCGGATGACGCGCCAGCTTCTTGTCGAACGCATCGTAGACCGCGGTCGCCGCCGCGTTGTCCTTGTTGCGGGTCAGCCAGTGCGCGTAGCCCTCGACGACGCGAAGCATCGGGGAATCGTCGACCTTGTAGGCCCGCTCGAAGCGAACGCCTGCCTCCTTCTCCTTGCCCGCCAGGTCGAGGATCGTGCCGGCGTGCAGCTCCTTGAAGATCGGATACCATTCGGGCCCGGTGAGCTTGTCGATGTTGGCGACGGCGGCCTTGGCGTCGCCGGTGCCGTAGATCGCCCAGGCCGACAGCAAGGTCGCCACCAGATCGGTGATCGGGCCGCGCACCGACTGGTTGATGTTCAATTGTGCGGCGGCATATTTCTTCTGCTTCAAGTCGCGCACGCCGACCACGAGGCGGGCGACGCGGTTGTTCTTGTCGTTGGCGAGAACCCGGTCGGCGAGCTTGACGGCTTCGTCGATGTCGCCCTCGGCGACCGACGAAATGAAGGCGCGGTCGAGCAGTTCGTTGTTTCTGGGATCGGTGCGCAGCGCCGAGCGATAGAAGGCGGCGGCCGACGACGCGTCGCGCTCGACGCCGGCATGGCGGGCGGCGAGGTAGCTGCCGGCGGTGGTCAGCGACTTCATGTCGAGCTTGTTGGGGAATTGCGCGGTGCTCTCGCTCGGATGGTCGGGCGTCTGCGCCAGGATGGTCGGCGGCACGAGCAGCGCGGCAAACGTGCACAACGCAACGGTCCAGCGGGCGCAACGAATAAGAAGCATCAGGATCGCCTTTTGCTTGTTCAGTGGAATTACGGGTCGTCTCGAACGCGAACCCAACCGGCGGCATCAAGGCATGTGACAATGCCGTGTTTGGGAACCAACCGCAAGGATAGGACGTGACAATTCGTCGGCTGGAACGCCCTGCCGGCCGCTCCGCCCTTCCTCACAACGCTCCTACTATGGCGGTATCGTGACGGCGGCACCCCGGCGGCTCACGCAGACGTGCATTACATCGCCTCGTAGTTGGGCCCGCCGCCGCCTTCGGGAGGAACCCAGGTGATGTTTCCGTTCGGATCCTTGACGTCGCAGGTCTTGCAGTGGACGCAGTTCTGGGCGTTGATCTGGAAACGCGGGCCTGCGCCCTCCTCGACCCATTCATAGACGCCGGCCGGACAATAGCGATTGGAGGGCCCGGCGAACACGTCGTGCTCGCTGCTCTTCTGCAGGTTCATGTCAGCGACCTTCAGATGAACCGGCTGGTCTTCCTCATGGTTGGTGTTGGACAGGAACACCGAGGACAATTTGTCGAAGGTGAGCTTGCCGTCCGGCTTCGGGTAGGCGACCGGCGTATGCGTGCTGGCCGGATCGAGCGTGCTGCGATCGAGCTTGGCATGCGACTGCGTGCCGAACAGGGAGAAGCCGAGTGTATTGCACCACATATCGAAGCCGCCGAGCGCGACGCCGAACACCGTGCCGAATTTCGACCACAGCGGCTTGACGTTGCGGACAGGATAGAGGTCCTTGCCGACCGGCGAGTCGCGCCAGGCATTCTCGTAATCGACGAGTTCGTCATTGGCGCGGCCTGCGGCGAGCGCCGCATTGACATGCTCGGCCGCGAGCATGCCGCTGCCGATCGCGTTGTGCACGCCCTTGATGCGCGGCACGTTGACGAACCCTGCCGCGCAGCCGATCAGCGCGCCGCCGGCAAAGGAGAGCCGCGGCACCGACTGGTAGCCCCCCTCGGTGATGGCGCGCGCGCCATAGGCGAGCCGCTTCGCGCTCTCGAACAGCGGCCTGATCGCGGGATGGGTCTTGAAGCGCTGGAACTCCTCGAACGGCGACAAATAGGGATCGTCATAGTTGAGATGCACGACGAAACCGATCGCGACGAGATTGTCGTCGTAGTGATAGAGGAAGGAGCCGCCGCCGGTCTTGGCGTCGAGCGGCCAGCCGAACGAATGCTGGATCAGCCCCTTCTGATGTTTCGCGGGATCGACCTGCCAGACTTCTTTCAGGCCGATGCCGAATTTCGCCGGCTCGGCGTTGGCGTCGAGCGAATATTTCGCGATCAATTGCTTGGTCAGGCTGCCGCGCGCGCCCTCGGCGAACAGCGTGTACTTGCCGCACAATTCCATGCCGCGGGTGAAGGACGCCTTGTGCGAGCCGTCCTTGGCGATGCCCATGTCGCCGGTGGCGATGCCGCGCACCGCGCCATTGTCGTCATAGAGCACCTCGACCGCCGCGAAGCCCGGATAGATCTCGACGCCGAGCGCTTCCGCCTTGCGCGCGAGGTAGCGGCAAAGCTGGCCGAGCGAGCCGATGTAGCAATGATGGTTGTACATCAGCGGCGGCATGATGAAGTTCGGCAATCGGATCGCGCCCGCCGCCGTCATCCAGAAGAACTTGTCGGTCTCGACCTTGGTCTTCAGCGGACAGTCGGGGTCATCGCGCCAGTCCGGCAGCAGCCTGTCGAGCCCGGCCGGATCGATCACCGCGCCCGACAGGATATGCGCACCGACCTCGGAGCCCTTCTCCACCACGACGACGTTCAGATCGGCATTGAGCTCCTTGAGCCGGATCGCGGCCGAAAGGCCGGACGGACCGGCACCGACGATCACGACGTCGAATTCCATGGACTCGCGCGGCGGTAGCTCTTCTGCACTCATGATTGATCTCAGCCCGGTTGAGACGGCGTTTCCCTAAACCAACATGACGTCCCTTGTTTCCGATTTTTGCCGGCAGGACAACCGGGAAAGGGCCCTGAGAGATGGTTTCGCTTTGGCGCAATGCGGCGTAAACAGACATCATGGCACCCGTCGCGCCCGATCCCGCCCCTGATGTCCGGCAGTTGCTGGCCTTCTATCTCGAGGCCGGCGTCGACTGCGCGCTGTCGGAGGAGCCGGTCAACCGGCTGGCCGATCCCGATATCGCCGCGCCTGTCGCGCGCACGGAGCCGACGCCGCGGCCGCCGCCCCGGGAGATGCCCGCTGCGCCGCCGATCCTGCGTGGCGACGCGCCGCCCGCGCCGGACGAAGCGATCGCGTCCGCGCGCGAGGCCGCGCGCACCGCGCCGACCTTGGCGGCGCTACGGGCGCTGTTGGAAAAGTTCGACGGCTGCGCGCTGCGGGCCACGGCGACGCGGCTGGTGTTCGCCGATGGCAACCCGGAAGCGCGGGTGATGTTCGTCGGCGAGGCGCCGGGTCGCGATGAGGACATCGAGGGGCTGCCGTTCGTCGGACGCTCGGGCAAGCTGCTCGACCGCATGATCGCGGCGATCGGCCTCGACCGGAAGAGCGCCTATATCGCCAATGTCATTCCCTGGCGGCCGCCCGGCAACCGGACGCCGACGCCGCAGGAGACGCAGATCTGCCTGCCCTTCATCAGGCGGCAGATCGAATTGGTCGATCCCGACGTGCTGGTGACGCTCGGCAATCCGTCGACGCAGGCGCTGCTGTCGACGAGCGAGGGCATCATGCGCTCGCGCGGCAAATGGCGCGACTACGACACCGGCACGCGCGTGATCCGCGCGCTGCCGACCTTCCATCCGGCCTATCTGCTGCGCTCGCCGTCTTACAAGCGGATGTCCTGGCTGGACCTGCGCGCGGTCGCGAAAGCGCTCGGAACGGCTAGAGCGCTTTCCACTTAGGTTGACCATTCAATCTTGAGCACCGTGCGCGGAAAGCGCTCTGGATTCCATGTTTGTCGCATTTCCTTTCGGAAAACCGGCGTCGACTTTTCCGGGAAATGCTCTGACGCGACGGCTCACGGCGCTTTCGGCCGCAAAATCGCCCAGCCGATCCGCAACAGCGGCTGGCGGCCATTCACCAGCCATTCGAAGGCGCGTGGCACTTCGGGCACGATGCCTGGAAATCGCTGCGCGATCTCGGGCGGCGGCGTGCCGACCGTATCGGCGGCGCGCCAGACCACGACGCCGCCGGTCTGGCCGAACTTTGCCGGCGTCAGCCACGGCGCATCCTGTGGCGTTGCGTCGAGCAGAAGATGGGGCCGCCCGGCATGCAACGAGATCAGGCGCGCGATCTCCGGGTCGCCGGCCACCGCCCGCAGCCGCTGATTGGTGCGGCGCTCGAAACTGTCGTAAAAGAAATCGGCGACCGAGCGCGCGGGATAGGAGGTTGCGATCTCTGACGCGCCGATCCAGGGCTGCAACAGCGTGCCGCCGACGACGGCCAGCACGGGCGCGGCGATGGCGGCGGCCCAGGCCGTGCGCAGTACCCGCTGGCGCCGCAACTGCACGAGGTCGCCGGTTGCGACGATCGCGGCAAGCCCGCACATCGACAGCGCAATGCCGTCTCCGCCGACGATGCGATCGAAGCCGAGCAGGCCTGAGATCAGGCTACCTGCGATCGCCGGCGCGAGGGCGAAGAAATACACGAAGTCGCGCGCCAGCCGGTCGACGGGCGGCCGATAGATGATCGGAGCATCCTCCGGCACACGCGCGAACCAGGCCGAATCGAGCGCGATCAGCAGCACGAGGCCGGACATCGCCAGCGCGAGCCGCGTGACGAGCCACACCCAGTGCAGCGCCCGCTGGCTCAACTCGGACAGCGCCGGGAAAGCCGGCAGCCCCAGCGCGTCGGCACGGACCAGCCAGATCAGATAGGGCAGCGCCAGCACGACGAGGACGAGCAGCGCGAACAGCGGATCGAACGACCGGAGCATGCGCCGCCCGGGCTCGGCGGCGACGGCAAAGACCACAAGCAGCAGCAGAAGGCCGATGGCGGCCGAGGTCGTCAGCAGCAAGAGCCCCGCCTCGATCGACCAGGCGAACCATGCGTTGCGGCGATTGAGGCCGATCAATTGCCAGGAATGCCACAACAGCAGCGCCCAGAGCGGCCGCGCCAGGACCAGCGGACCGAATTCCAGCCCGGGCGAGCTGTACGCCGTCACCGTCATGGTCAGCAGCACGGCCAGCACCGCCTGATGCGGGCCGACGATGGCGCGGGACAGGAAATAGACCGTCCAGAACGTCGCGACTGCGCAGAGCTCGGCCAGCAGATAGACGCCGAACAGATGATTGCCGGCGACGCGATAGGCGATGTCGGCGACCCAGAACGCGAGCGGCGGTCCGAGAGGGGTGCCGACCTGATATTCCCGGCCATAGGCGAGCACGGTGGCAACGTCGCCGGGCGGGCTCGCATAGAAGAAGAGCGCGACCGTCAGCCAGATCGCCGCTTGCGCCAGCACCACGATCCACACCACCAGCCGCGGCCGGGCCCGGATCAGTTCGATTACCAGGGAGGTGAAGCGCATGAAAGGTCCGAAAGCCCGGCCATGGTTGCGAGCCGGCCGCCATCAATCCCCAAACGGCCGAATAGGCCTGCCCCCGCCGACAGGCAATTGTAGGACAACTAAGGTTGAATCGAGACCGAAACGTCGGTCTCGACCTCTGTCTCCACCGCGAACAGGTCCACCTCGCGCTTGACGGTCCACGGCTGGTGCTTCTCGCGCGCGGCGACGACGGGCGCAAAGAAGCTGCGGTGATGCACCGACGGTCCCAAACGGTCCAACGCTTCCAGATGCTCGGGCACGCTGTAACCCTTGTGGGATTCGAAGCCGTAGCCTGGGCAGTCCTGCGCCAGCGCGCACATCAGACGGTCGCGCGTCACCTTGGCGATGATCGAGGCCGCCGCGATCGACATGACGATACCGTCACCGCCGATCACGGCCTCGCAGTCGCAAGGCACATCGATCCGATCGCGGCCGTCGACGAAGACGTGTCTCGGCATCTCCGGCAGCGCGCGCACCGCGCGCTGCAGCGCCCAGAGCGAGGCGCGCAGGATGTTGTCGCGATCAATCCGCGCCGGCGAGGCCACCGCCACCGCGAACCAGGAGGTCGCGCAGATCTTGTCGAACAGCGCCTCGCGCTGCTCGGCCGTCAGCCGCTTGGAATCGTCGATCCCCTTCGGGATCCGCTGCGGGTCGAGCACGACGGCCGCGGCCACCACCGGCCCGGCGAGCGGGCCGCGCCCAGCCTCGTCGCAGCCCGCAATCGGCCACACGCCGCGCTTGATCAGCGCCCGCTCCCGCCGAAAGCTCGGCGGGGCGATCGCGATCACGCCTTTCGGCAGCGGCTTCGCGGTGTCTTGCTTGGCCGCCTCTGGCTTGGTTGCACCCGGCTTCGTAGCGCGCGGTCGCGTGGACTTGTCCCGACTCATGCCAGGAAAGTGCAGAAGGATCGCAGGCCGCGCAACCCGGAACCGACGCGCGGCGATTCGCTTTCACCGCTCTCAACAGGAAATCGGCGGCCCGAGTACGTTAGAGCGCTTTCTGTCGCATTTCCTTCCGGAAAAACCGGGGTCCGCTTTTCCGGGAAATGTTCTAGTCCGGCAAATGCACGCGGCGGTCGTCACCGACCTCGATATGGGGCGCGACCACGACCTCCCAGGGATGACCATCCGGGTCGGCGAAATAGCCGGAATAGCCGCCATAGTCGGTTTGATGCGCCGGCCTCAACAGCTCCGCGCCCTTCGACACGGCGAAATCCAGCACAATGTCGACCTCCTCGGACGACCGGCAGTTCCA